>CANQOM010000179.1 GCA_947625445.1 Candidatus Gastranaerophilales bacterium | reverse complement strand
TCATCACTTGTATAGCCTAAAAGTGTTCCGATTTGTTCTATATAGGGGTTACCGCGATAGAAGTTGTTGGCTTTTAGTTCTATCTTTAAGGCCTTAAGGTCTATTATTGGGTTTTGTACTGAAGAGGAAAGAGATTCTGAAACAAGTTCAGAATGACTTTGGGAGGTAGAAAGTTCAGGGGAAAGAGATTCTGAAACAAGTTCAGAATGACTTTGGGAGGTAGAAAGTTCAGAGGAAAGAGATTCTGAAACAAGTTCAGAATGACTTTGGGAGGTAGAAAGTTCAGGTGAAAGAGATTCTGAAACAAGTTCAGAATGACTTTGACTTTGACTTTGACTTTTGGTTTGGGGTTGACTTTTGGTTTGAGAGTCAGAGTTTGATTGATTTAAATTGTATTCGTTAACTAAATTAATAACATCATCAAAATCTATTCCCTTATCCTTATACAAAGCTCTTTCAACATCCGCTGCGGTTAAAGAAAGTTTTGCTATTCTATTTCGTTCTTTTTGTTCTTTTTCTTTTTTAATTTCTTCATCAGATTTTTTAACTACAGCGTTATTTTCTATCTTATAATTTTCAGGGTTTTTCTTTATTTCATCCCCTAATTCTTTTGGAACAATAATCCCTTCAATTTCACCTATTATTGTTATTCCATTTACGTTTAAATTTTCGTCAACAATATAGAAATTTTTTCTTAAATCTTTTTCTATTGTCCAATTTTCGATTAAAACTTTAACGGTTTCATTTTTTTCTTCATAATCTGTTATTTTTCCTGCTTCATCATAAACCGGTTCTTGGGTTGTAATTGTTTGTTCTTCTACATGAGAATGATATACAGGTATCTGATTTTCTTTGAATTCAGGCGGTTGTATTAAAGTTGAAAAAGCGCTTAATAAAGGAACAAATTTGCCCTGGCGTCTGGTTTCCTCCGGGTCAGTTTTTGCAATATCTGAGCCGAGATATTCTCTTGTTTTGCGCTCATAATAATAAATCTCTATAGGTTTATATTCAATTTCTTCTTCGATTAATTCTTCATCTAAAATTACATCTTCCATTTTTTAACTCCTATTTAAATCTTGTTTTCCATCTTACTTTAAAGCTTGGTGGTTGAACGGTATCTACATCATCAGAATATATAGAACTTGATAATGAAGCATTTAACTTTAATGTTGAACCAGGGTAAACAGAAGGGTCCCCGCCGCCGGACCCGCCTGCCATCCAGCCATAGTTATATTGCGTATCTTGTAATGCACCGCTTGCACCTGTTGAATTCCAAGCACAAAATTTTGCTTCCCCTGCAATATTAGGCAGTCCTGCTTCAATATAGCCATAACTTCCGTTAGGACTTCCCCAAACAGCTCTTTTTTTTCAGTCAGGCAGATATAAATAGGTATCTGTATCTTCTGCTTCTAAAGGCGCATAATCATCACCATATACCGCTGTTAATTTTGGATATGTATTTTTTAAAACCTTATCACCCTCAAGCCATATTTCATCAGGAAGTAATTTATCATTGTTCATTGATATAATGGGTTTACCTATGGGGCGTAATATATCGTCAATATATTTAGTGCGTTTTTCAATCATTCCATATATTTCACCCATAGGAAGGGTAAAGTTTTTGTTTACTTCGTCAAGAGTATAATACGGTGCATAGCCAAATTGTTCGTACATATCTTGGATTCGGGTTCTATAGTTTGTATCTGCTATTTTAGAACCTGTTTTAGATAAAGTATAAGGGATTTTTAATAAAGGTTGATAGATAAGTTTTCCGTCAACATAGACTTTACAAGAATTAATATCTATAACATCACTGTTTTCAAAACTGTTATCTCTGCGCCCTATTTCAATTTTATTTGTGTTGTATATAATATCAAAAAGCTGTTTTTCTTTTGTTTGAGGGGTAATAGTGCCTGCTAAAATCCATCCTGAACCGTCAAATATATCATAATAACAAGAGTAGATACCTGTTTGATAATTAAAATCCATTCTGCATATTAATTTATCGGGAATTTTATCTAAAACTGTTTGAACGGAAAGTCTGTTATCTGCCCTTGTTTCAGGGTCAATGTCACTTGGTGTGTTAACTGTAAAATCTATTCTTCTTGATTTTCCCGTAAAAGATGTAACTCCGTCAGCTCCCCAGCCTATTGGTGCAATTAAAAAAGGGTAGCACCCATAATCATTTTCATCTATTCCTGACACTATCGGGCTTATAATGCTCCAAGAATGATTTAAAAAATCACCAATTTTATAATTAGTATTAACAAAATCATTATTGGTGCAATTACTTAGCATACCGTTATCATCAATAAAAGCTTTATTGATTATTTTAAATTTAGATATATCAAAAGTAGAGTGAGCATAATCCTTTATATCCGCAAAAACCTCGGGATTTGTTGAAATATTACCTGTTAAAAAGGCTTTGGATTGGTTTACGGTATCAAGAGTTACTCCGCCTATTTCCTCATCAGTTGCTAAGGGTATAAAAGATATATTTATTCTTTTCCAATAATTTTCATCAGTTAATTCATGTCCGACATTTCCGACTTGTAAACTTCGGCACACAATCAGTTCGCCGTCAACTTCTCCTAAAACTGCTTCTTTAAATTTAAAAGTTTCTTTTGGATTATATTTTCGAAGTGCGCAAGCGTCAATACCCTCTTCAATATGGTTCATATTAAGAGCATTTACAGGGGTGCCGAGTTCATCCGTCTGCCCAAATCTATCAAGCAGTGTATACGTCCCGTCTGAATTCTCTTGAAGCTCATAAGTTTTTGGTCTTTCGACTTTTTGGTCTTTCCAATTTGTTTTTATATATGCCATAATTTACTCCTTACAGAATAAATTGTAGCAAGTTCTTAAAGCGGTTCCGTTCCGCAATTAAAAGTCCCGCATCTTCTAAAATAATCAGTTACATCAAGATTGAATATTATATAAGCGGGTTTGGCTTTCCTTATTTCTTTTTCTAGTTTTGAATAATCCGCCCCCTCCATTAATTGAAGAATTACTCTGAACATATATTGGTCGCTATGGTTTGAGATATAAAATTGAACATTTTTTATATTATTCTTTATAAGCAGTTTTAAATTTGTCCAGTTCAAAGTTTTTTTACGGGCCAGTTTATTGGCAACTCTCTGCCGCCTTTGCTCAAGTGTTAAAGAAGCGTCGTACTCCAGCCCGAAATCTCGCTCCCACCTATCTATTAACTTGTCTGTTGTTGCGACGTATATTTCTTTTTCGGTATTTGAAATTTCCTGCCTTAAATAATCAAGCTCAGGGTCAATTGCAAATAAAATATCATATATCCCGTTTACCTTTAAAACGTGCTTTGGCAGATGTTCTTCATCATATATAGGCATTATTTCAAGCCCTCCGTTATGGTGATTGTGCCGATTACAGCGTTATCAATATCGGCAATCTCTACACTTTCAGTTCCGCCGTTTAAAGTAAATTCCAAAACATCAACCACGCCTACACAGGCAAAAATCAAATCTGATATTTTAAAATAGGATACCACCTCTTGAGCGCTTCTTAAATATGGTTTTAATGCAGCCTCAAGCTCTGATTTAATATTATCCTTTGTATAACCTTCTTTTAAAACCACTTTTGCCGTTATATCAATATTTTTATAATTCATAGAATTAACTATAACCGTTGCATTGATAGGCTGAATATAGT
>CANQOM010000178.1 GCA_947625445.1 Candidatus Gastranaerophilales bacterium | reverse complement strand
CCGGGGCACGCAGACTTCGGAGGAGAAGTTGAACGAGTTTTAGGGATGGTAGATGGTGCATTATTAATCGTTGACGCAGCTGAAGGCCCTATGCCTCAAACCAGATTTGTTTTATCTAAAGCACTTGAACTGGGTATAAAAATTATAGTTGTTATAAATAAAATAGATAAAACCGGTGCTGACCCTGACGGTGCAGTAGATAAAGTTTTTGATTTATTTACGGAATTAACCGATAATGAAGAATTAATTGATTTTCCTTATGTATATGCTAACGGCTTAGTAGGATTTGCGAAAAAGAATCTAGAAGATGATTCAAAAACACTTGAACCGTTATTGGATTGCATCATAGAAAAAATAAAACACCCAACAGGAGATAAAAATAAAACACTTCAATTCCAGGCTACAACTCTTGATTACAATGATTATGTAGGAAGAATAGCAATAGGAAGAGTACAAAACGGGGTTATAAAATCTCAACAACAGGTAAATTTAATAAAAGCAGATGGTTCAATAGAAAGAGGTAAAATTGCCAAATTATACGTTTTTGAAGACCTTGGCAGAGTTGAAACACAAGAGGCAGTTGCCGGAGATATTGTTGCTATTACAGGTTTTGAAGATATACATATAGGTGAAACAATAACTGCTCCTGATTGTACAGAAGCATTACCTTTAATAAAAGTAGACGAACCTACATTGCAAATGATTTTTTCTGTTAATGACAGTCCTTTTGCAGGTCAAGAAGGAAAATTTGTTACTTCAAGACAAGTTAGAAAAAGACTTTATGATGAGCTGGAAAAAAATGTAAGCTTACGGGTTGAAGATACTGATACCACAGAAAGCTTTAGAGTTTCAGGAAGAGGTGAACTTCATTTAAGTATTTTAATTGAAACAATGAGAAGAGAAGGATTTGAATTTCAAGTTTCAAAACCTGAAGTTATATTTAAAAAAATTAATAATGAATTAATGGAACCATATGAAAATCTTTTAGTAGATGTTCCGGAAGCTTGTGCAGGTTCTTGCATTGAAAAACTTTCTAACCGCAAAGGAGAAATGACTCATATGCAAAGTGCAAAAGGCAGAACTTTGTTGAATTTTTCTATTCCGGCAAGAGGACTTATAGGCTTTAGAGGTGAATTTATCAGAATGACAAGAGGTGAAGGTATTATGAATCATACTTTTGATTCTTATAAACCTTATGCCGGTGATATTTCAAAACAAAGAAACGGTTCTTTAGTTTCTCATGAACAAGGTGAAGCAATCCCTTATGCTTTAGCTCAATTTGAAGACAGAGGCGTTTTCTTCCTTACACCAAAAACTAAAGTATATAGAGGTATGGTTGTTGGTGAACATAACAGACCTCAAGATATTGAAATTAATGTTTGCAAAACTAAAAAACTTACTAATATGAGAAGTGCTACTGCTGATGTTATGGTTACTCTTCAAGCTCACAGAAAAATGTCACTTGAAGATTGTATGGAATACATCGGTGATGATGAATTACTTGAAATTACTCCTCAAAATATCAGAATAAGGAAAGCTGATTTAACAAGAGTCAGGTTTAATTAATAAAAAAAAGAAGATGATTAAATCATCTTCTTTTTTTATTAAGAATTAATTATTAAAATAATCTTTTTAATAATCCTTGGAAACCTTGACCATGGCGAGCTTCATCTTTTGCCATTTCATGAACGGTATCATGTATAGCATCATAACCCAATTCTTTAGCTCTTTTAGCTATTTCAAGTTTAGCTGCACAAGCACCAGCTTCTGCTTCAGCTCTCATTTCAAGATTTTTCTTTGTTGAAGGAGTTACAACTTCACCTAATAATTCTGCAAATTTTGCAGCATGTTCTGCTTCTTCAAATGCATATCTTTTATATGCTTCAGCTACTTCAGGATATCCTTCTCTTTCAGCTTGTCTGCTCATTGCCAAATACATTCCCACTTCGGTACATTCACCCATAAAATGGTCTTTTAATCCTTGTAATACAACACTGTCTACGTCTTTTGCAACTCCGATTACATGTTCTGCTGCCCATGTTAATCCTTTTGTATCATCAAGTTTATTAAATTTATCTGAACTTACTCCGCACATCGGACATTTTTCAGGTGCTTTATCTCCTTCTACTGTGTATCCGCAAACACTGCATACATATTTTGACATTCTCTACCTCTTTCTATTCCTTCTGTTAACAAATTAATTATACTATAATAATTATTTTTTGAAAACTAATATTAATTATCAATTTTTGCCAAAACTATTCTATCATTTAAATTAAAATCTTTTATTATATTAATTTCTTTATATTTATTGCTTTCCAAGTATTTTTTTATAATAGATGATTGATTTATTCCACATTCAAATATTATATATCCGTCGGGTAAAAGATAATTATATGCATCTTCTATAATTTTTTCATAATATTCCATTCCTAAATCATCTTTTGTAAATAAAGCTAATGACGGTTCAAAATTTTTAACTTCAACTTGCAGTGTTTCTTTATCTTTATAAGGTATATAAGGCGGATTAGAAACTATTATATTATATTTATTTTTTACATTCGAAAATATATCAGATTTAAAGAATTTTATTCCATTTAATACATTATGAAAAAGTGCGTTTTTCTTGGCTATTTCAATTGCTTCATATGATATATCAACAGAATCTATATATATATTACTTTTTTCAAGAATAAGGCTTATTGGAATACAACCGGAACCCGTACCTATATCAAGTATTTTAGGATTTTCAAAATTTTCACATAATTCCAATACCTTTGAAACCAATAATTCAGTTTCAGGCCTTGGGATTAACACTGATTCATTAACAAAAAACTTTCTTTTATAAAAATAAGCTTGACCTAAAATTTGTTGAATCGGTTTTCTTGATTTTACTCTTTTTTCTATAACTTTATATACTTTATCGGTTTGCCACTTCTCTAGTGCTTTACCAAGTATAAAGTCTTTATAACCGTAATTAAACAAAACATCAAGAATAAAATCTATTTCCGATTTTGCTTCATTTAAATCAAAATTATTAGTTAAATATAAATCAATAAAGCTTTTTCTGTACATTTATTTTAATAAATCTTTAAAAGTAAATTTCTTTCTTTTGATTACATCATTTACAAAAATCATTTTTTGTAAAATAGGATTTGAATGAAAAGCGCCGTCAAAACTCTTTTGTTCTTTGGCACTTTCATTTTCTGATTTTATATTTAATTTAATTACTTTTTTTTCATTCATATTAATATAAAAAATCCTATATTATAAAAATTGCTATTGAGTTAATTCAGAACCACAAAATGGACATTTTTTGGCATTTTTATTTATTGTAGAACAACAATAAGGGCACTCTTTTGTTGTTTCTTCAACCACTTCACATGCTTCTTCTTTTTTCTCAAATTTTAATTTATTAATAAATTTTATTAAAATAAATACAGAAAATGCTACTATTAAAAAGCTAATTAATGTATTAATAAATAAACCGTAATTAATAGTAACAACACCTGCATCATGCGCTTCTTTAAGAGATGCAAAATGCTGAGAATTTCTTGTTATAGGTACATACAAATTTGAAAAATCAACATTACCCATTAAATAACCTATTGGAGGCATTATAATATCATTAACCAATGAATTTACTATAGGAGAAAAAGCTCCACCTATAATTATACCAACTGCCATATCTATTACATTACCTTTTACCGCAA
>CANQOM010000177.1 GCA_947625445.1 Candidatus Gastranaerophilales bacterium | reverse complement strand
ACTAATAACAATATCTGAATTAAAGCTTCTAATAGACTCAATAACCGGAATTACCCTATTTATTTCTTCCTCGACAGAAATTTTAACACACCCGGGTCTTGTTGACTCACCACCGATATCAATTATATCTGTTCCCTGAGAAAGTAATAGTTTTGCATGTTCTGTAGCTTTATCAAGAGAATTATATTTTCCTCCATCAGAAAAAGAATCAGGTGTAATATTTAAAATACCCATAATATAAGGTCGTTTCCAATCAAAAATTGTGCTTCTTATTTTTAAAGGTAATAATGAGGAATCAATAACTTTTTTTAACTCTTTTGAAAGTTCTTTTAACCTGAATGGCTGCTCATTTAATTTATTACATAATTTTTCATATTGCGAAAAAGTTGCAAATATTATTGCATCAGTGTATTCGCATTTACAGGTAATTGAATCTCTGTTAATAGCGCAATCAAAACCCAAAGATAGACATAATTGTTTTAATATATTTGCTTCATACGGTTTTAAATTAAATATTTTAAATGCACAACCTTTATACTTTGATTTGATTTTTTCAAGGTAACATTTATCAAATTTAACTGAATTAAGTTCTTTTGTAATATCTTTATCTGCATTTTTAATATAAATATTTTTCATAAAATAATTATAAAAAAAACGGACTGCTTTGTGTAGTCCGTTTTTTTATAAAATTTTATTATTCACTATGTAAACATTTCTATTATTTTTTCAAATTTACCGGCTTTTTCAAAAAACTTATCAACACTGCTTCTTGTACCGGTATAAGCATTAATATTAGTTTGCATTATATCAGAAACACCGTCTTCATTTTTATCTTTTTTGCAAAAGGTTGGGAAGAAGACAGCAAGTCCTGCAAGACCACCCATATTAACAAAAGCTTTTGTTTGTTTAATAGCTATGTCATCAGTTGCTTTAATTCCTGAATATGCAACTTTTTTATAAGCAGCTTTTAATCCTTTTTCACTTAGTTCTATTGCCTTACCTGAAATATTTTTAAATTTTTCCAATTTAGAAGCAGGATTTTCTTTAACTAAATTTTCAGATGCTTTCTTCATTCCTTTTGATGTTAATTTCAATAGTTTTTCCCACATTTCAGGTAAATTTAAGTTTATTGGTTTATTTAATTTTAATCCTTTTGATACTGCAGAAGCTGCACATTCTGAAACTTGTGCTACTTTTGATGCGGCAGCTTTACCTGCTGCTAATGAAAGTATAGCTGCCATAGCTACAGAAACTATTGCTGCTATTGGCTTTTTTACATTTTTATTATTTACATATTCATCATATATTTTATCTGATTTATTAACTACATTACTTAAATCCTTGCTCGAATTAACTAAAACTATAGTCGAAGCAGAATCATCATCCCCTTTAAATGAAACCTGAGGTTTAATCGGCGTGCAATTTACATCAGAAATACTCATTATCTTACCTTCCTTATACTTAAATTTCTACATATTTAAAGTAGCTGAAAAATTAAAATTGCCATAAAATAAAATTAATATTACAAAAAATTTACAATTAAAAAAGAAAGAACCTACAAATGATTCTTTCCTTTTTAAAATATTATACTAATCGTTATGGGTATTAAGTATATAAATTTATCAAATTGCCAATAATACCTACTTTGTCAGAGAAATTATTAATACGTGTTTTAGTTCCCGTATAAGCATTTTGACCTTTTTGTAAAATATCTTTCACACCATTCCCGTCATTATCTTTAGATAAAATCGAAGGGAACATCGTAGCTAAACCTACAATTCCACCAATATTTGCAAACGCTTTTGCTTGTTTAACTGCCAAATCATCAGTAGCCTTAACTCCTGAGTATGCAACTTTTTTATAAACATTTCTTGCAAGATTTTCAGATGATTCAATTATATTTCCCGCAAGATTTTTTAATTTGTCAGTTTTTGTAGCAGGATTTTCTTTTACAATCTTAGAAGAAACTTCTCTTATCTTTGAAGAAGCGGTCTTCAGAGAATTATCTAAAATTTTTGGTAAATCCATATGTATTTTTTCTGCGATAACTGCAGATTTTTGAGCAAGAAGCTTACCTGAACCGTATGCAAATGCTCCTGCCAACAAAATTGAAACTATTGCGGTAAAAGGATCTTTTATGTTAGAAGCATTATCACTCTCACAATCAAATGAATCGGCAATTTGAGAAATATGCTCCAAACGTTCTTCGTCACTTACTATACGTCCAAAAGACACTTGAGGTTTTATTGGTGTACAATTAATTGCAGAAATATTCATGTACTTTTACCTTTCTTCTTACAAATTTATTTTACATCAATAGTATTTTTTAAGCTCTATTTATTTTATATTATTTAAATATATTACAAAAAATTTACAATATAAATACTAACAGGTACATTTAAAAAATATATTTACATGTTAAAATGCAAATAACAACAATATTAAGGGAGATTAGGGAGAATGATTGATTTTTTAATAAAATTACTAGGTGATCCCAACAATAAAAAAATAAAAAAAATGATGCCAATAGTAGAGCATATAAACGCACTTGAACCTGAATTCATAAAATTAACAGATGAAGAATTAAGAAATAAAACAGAAGAATTTAAAAAAATTCTTTCAGAAAGACCAACATCAAACGATATAAAAAAAGACCGTGAATTAGAAAAACAAGCACTGGATTCAATACTTCCCGAAGCTTTTGCTACTGTTAGAGAAGCAGGTAAAAGAGTATTAAACATGAGGCATTTTGATGTTCAGTTATTAGGCGGAATATTTCTTCATGAAGGTCAAATAGCCGAAATGAGAACCGGTGAAGGTAAAACTTTAGTGGCTACACTTCCTGCATATTTAAATGCACTTACGGGCAAAGGTGTTCATATTGTTACCGTTAATGATTATCTTGCAAAACGTGACAGTGAATGGATGGGGAAAATATTTAAATTCTTAGGACTTTCCGTTGGGGTTATTTTGTCAGGCATGAATTCATATGAGGATTTCGGTAAGAAAAAATCAGCATATGAATGTGATATAACCTACGGAACAAATAATGAATTTGGATTTGATTATCTTAGAGATAACATGGCAACATCTGTTGACCAAAGAGTTCAACGTCCATATAATTACGCAATTATTGATGAAGTTGACAGTATATTAATAGATGAAGCAAGAACTCCTTTAATAATAAGCGGAAGATTAGATAAGTCTGCTGAATTATACAGAACTATGGCTGCAGTAGCTCCTCAATTAGAAAAAAACAAACACTATGAAGTTGATGAAAAGAATAAAAATGTTATTTTAACGGAAGAGGGTATTGATAAAGCACAAGAAATTCTTGAAATACAAGACCTGTTTGATATAAACAATCAATATGCCCATCATCTTTTACAAGCATTAAAAGCAAAAGAATTATTCCATTTAAATACGGATTACGTTATAAAAAACGGTGAAGTAATTATAGTAGATGAATTTACGGGAAGATTAATGGACGGCAGAAGGTGGTCTGACGGGCTTCATCAGGCTGTTGAAGCAAAAGAAGCAGTTAAAATTCAAGATGAAACCCAGACTTTAGCCAGTATTACTTTCCAAAATCTGTTCAGACTTTATCCGAAACTATCCGGTATGACAGGTACAGCAATGACCGAAGAAGCGGAATTCGGAAAAATTTATAACCTTGAAGTTACACAAATTCCAACAAACAAAAAGGACATAAGAATAGACT
>CANQOM010000176.1 GCA_947625445.1 Candidatus Gastranaerophilales bacterium | reverse complement strand
CTATAATGCCTCCTGAATAACCGCCCATAGCAACTACAATAATTACTACATCTGTATTTTTGATTAAATTTATTATTTCATCTTTTGATTTCTCAATAAAATCTTTTATTGATTTCTCATCTTTTTGTATTACAGTAGAATCAGACTTTTCTATAGGTTTAAACCCAATTTTTATTTTATTTTCAGCATTTGAAGTGTCGAGTGCTTCTTCATCTGTATCTATTACACAATATTCAACACCTTTTAGTTTTGATTCAATAGCTTTATTTATTGCCTCTACTCCTACTCCGCCTGTACCTATTACTTTAATTCTAATCTTTTTCATTTATTTTCTCCTTTAATTTTACTTTGTAATTTCAATTAATATAAAATAACTTTTTGTTTGTATTTTATTATATATGACGACTATGTCAAATATGGACATAGTGTCTTAATCTCTGAATACATTTGTTACTTTATTTAAAATGAGTAATGAAAAGTCCATTTTAAATCGAAAGTCTTTGATTTCATCAATTTAAAACGTGTAAATTGTACTTTATTTATCTAAAACAAGTTCAAAAAACAATATTAAAAACTATCAATGTAAGATTAAGCATAAAAGAGCTGGTACACCTAAGTCTTCTGCTAATAATAGCAACCTTCTGAATAATACCAGCATTTATATTATACCTTATTTTTATGAAATTTTAAACTCTTATTAAAAATAATAGACATAAATATTAACAACCATTCGGAAAGTTGAATTAAAATTATTTCCCTGCCTGCATTTTGGCTATGTGTTTGAAGTGTACGCTTAGTTTTACAAAGCGAATTATTGAGCCGAAGGCGAAATCAATGAGCCTGTATGCGTTAGTTGATTATTTCTAAAAAGTCCAATTTGAAAATTAGCAAATAATTAATACTAAGTTATGGCAAAATCGATACCGTAAGCACACGAAAATTATTTCTTTTAATAAAACTTATAAATTTTGTTAATTTTCTGAAAACATTTGTTTTTATTAATATATCAAATTAAAAAGAGGGAACAAATGAATATTCAAAATAAGATTTTTAGTGATTTTAATGTTTCAGATACTAAAGCTAATTATATAAATTCGTCAGGTAATTATAGAAATAAACAGGTACAAATATCTAATAAACCTGATGAATTTATAAAAAATGATTATTCTGCCGATGACGGAAAAATTTCATTAAAAGATAAATTAGTAAATTTTGCAAAAGGTATAATAAAGCCGGTGACGGAAATAATAAAATCGCCTAAGAACATGGCTATTGCCGCTATTTCAGCCGCAGGATGTGCTTTATTAATAGCAGCAACAGGCGGTGCTGCAGCACCCATATTAATTGCGGCAGGAGTAACAACAGGCGGTGTCCAGCTTGGAATAAATGCATATAAGGCATCACAAGCAAAAACGGATGATGAAGCCAAAGCAGCATGGCAGGGAATGGGAACAGGTGCAGGCATAATCGGAGGCTCTATGCTGGGCGCTAAGAAATCACTGCAAGTAGCTAAAATTAACACCGATAATACAAATGCCTTTAAAGCTACTATCGAATGCTTTAAGTCATTAGGAAAGAATTTTAACAATTCTATAGATTCGATTAAATCGGGTCAGGCTTTAAACAATATTTCAAATTCATTTAGCCTAAATAGGGAAACTAAACATCCAAAAAATTCAGAATTAGGCAAAGACATAAATTCTTCGGGAGAATCAAAACATCAAATAAACTCTTCCTCAACGGAATCCTTCAAAGATGCCCCTAAAGAAGTTTCATCAAATAAATCTGCAGCTGCTGATACACAAATTAAACAACAAAAAACTTCGAGCGTTGTAAATGAAGCTGCGAAGCCAAAAACGGAATCAGCGAATATAGAGCATCCGGTAGAAAAACAAATACCTCAAACGGATAAGGAAACGCACGCCGCTAATAAAACGGCGAACGATATTTCGGAAACTAAGCCAAATATGACAAAAGAAACCGCACACCAAAAAACGGAATCAGCAAATATAGAGCCTGCGGCAGAAAAGCAAACACCTCAAGCGGCTAAGGAAACGCACGCCGCTAATAAAACGGCGAACGATATTCCGGAAACAAAGCCAAATATGGCAAAAGAAACTGCAAAGACGACACCGGAGGAAAACTTATCAAAGCAGCAAAATGTTCAAGAACCTAAAAAAGCTCCCGAACAAGTTAATTCAGAAGCGAAAAATACTAAATCGACCTCCGAGAAAACAGAAGGTTCTGTCAGCTTAGAAGAAAAGAAATTTAAAAATTTACGTAAAGATATCTGGCGAAAATACGGCAATTGTGACCAGGATACACTTATGACGCTTTTAGAAAAGAACGGAATTACTAAAGAAGAGTTCAACAACTATATTATTGGCAAATTAAAAGCAACAAAATTAGACCAAACCGAATACGGTGTAGAAAATTTATATGATTTTGTGTTTAAGAATATAGATAGTGTAGAAATAACTCCGGAAACCACTTTTTATCACGGAACAACAAAAAATGCAGCAGAAGCAATAATGCAAAAAGGTTTCGATTTATCAAAAGGGAAATTTTATGAATCCGGTAAAGGCATATACACCGTTACGGAAAAACCGGGTCCCTCTTACGGATACGGCGACGGAACTTGCATTAGTATGAACTTAAAGAATAATGCCAAATTTGCAAAATTAAGCGGCGGAGTGACTTCAAAAATAAATGCAGCTGCTCACGGGCTCCAAAATAGCGAAAATCACATTTTGGGACTTAATGTTGATACTATAAAAGCTGTAATAATGGACAGGTTTAAAGATATGGGATACGCTGGAATACAAACGGGTACAATGAATTCACATGTTCCGTATACCGTAATTTGGGACCCTGATTCAGTAGAATTCACGCAAATATTTAATTGCAAAGCAAATTAATCCGGCATATACAGTCTTTAAGAAAACTATGGACTAAATAGGGAAGTTAATATATTCATTTTCGATATCCCAATATACATCAGGTACAATTTGTATTTTAATATTTTTTAGTATGTAAAAAGCCATAAAAACGGATAAATTATTACATAGCCGCAATAACCTGAAAAGCGTGATTATTTTTGATTTTTAAAATTTACATAATAAAATACAAGTATTCTTTAAGACTTATAACTTTAAGTCACAAAAAAGGATAAACGGAGTGCAAAAATGAAAATTCTGTCTCCATATGGATTTATTCCCGAAAAATTTGCGACACTATGCGGTTGACCGGAATTTTTTCAATCATAAATTTACAAATTGCAAAAATATTGTTAATATTATTTATGTTGGAATAAATGAGGAGAATAAAATGACAATTAGTATTAGAGCAGCTCACAATAATGTTACGTCAAAAAAGTACAACAAAAAAAATGTACTGATTTATATGGCTTTAGCAACATTAGCTTCTATTTTTTCTGCTTTTTGCACAAAAAATACGACTCCTGGTATTATGGTAGCTGCAATTTTGATTAATATTTTATTTGTTTTAATTGGTGCAGGTATTAGTCCTCTGGCTATACACAATAACTTTAAGGAAAAAGAAAATATTTTTCCATCTGTAATCAGCGATATAAAGGACATTTTATTGATAGCTTTAAAAAATATTGCAGGTGCACTTATTGCTTCATTAATTTTAGGGTGCGTATTAGGTTTAATTTCTGTTTTATCATTAAAACTAAATAACATTGTAGGTATAATTATTAT
>CANQOM010000175.1 GCA_947625445.1 Candidatus Gastranaerophilales bacterium | reverse complement strand
GCTTTAGCTACTTCTTCGGGTATGTCTGCTATTTTAATTGCAATTTTAAATATTACAGAGTCTGGAGATGAAGTTATAACTTCTTCTAAAATATACGGAGGTACTTATAATCTTTTTTCTAAGACGTTTAAACAATTTGGTATAAATGTTAAATTTATTAATTCTGATGATATAAGTGAATATGAAAAGGCAATTACACCAAAAACAAAATGTATATATACTGAATCAATAGGAAATCCAAGTATTAAGATTGCAGATATTGAGCCTTTATCAAAACTTGCCCATAAATATGGTATTCCTTTGATAGTTGATAATACAGTGCCTACGCCATATTTATGCCGTCCGTTTGATTTTGGAGCTGATATAGTTGTTCATTCAACGACTAAGTATTTATCAGGTCACGGTAATGCAATGGGTGGTGTCATTGTTGACTCGGGTAAATTTGATTGGGGTTGTAATGATAAATTCAAAATGCTAACAACTCCCGATGAAAGTTATCATGGTATTACTTATACTAAAGAATTTAAAGAAGCTGCCTATATAGCAAAATCCAGAGCTCATTTAATAAGAGATTTGGGATGCTGCCAAAGCCCGTTTAATTCATATTTAACATTAATAGGTTTGGAAACTTTACATGTCAGAATGGAAAGACATTGTGATAATGCTTTAAAATTGGCTAAATATTTAGAAAAACATCCACACATAAATTTTGTTGTATATCCGTACTTAGAAAGCAGTCCTGATTATGAAGCTGCTAAAAAGTATTTAAAATACGGGGCGTCATCATTATTAGGGTTTGGAGTTGATGGTAACGGTACAAAATTTATAGAAGCACTTAAATTATTCATACATGCTACAAATTTAGGAGATTCACGTTCAATAATAACGTATCCGGCCGGAACTACGCACAGACAACTTTCTGATGAACAACTTTCTAAAGCAGGAATAACACTTGATTATATGAGAGCTTCTGTAGGTTTAGAAAATATTGATGATATTATTGAAGATATTGATAATGCTATTAAAATATCAAGAGTGTAAAGTATAATGAATGAAGAAAAAGATAGTGTAGGAATAGTTTCGCTTCAATATTATAAAATTGATGAAAAAATTAAATTTGACAGTGGTGTTGAGTTCGGCCCGGTTACTGTTGCCTATGAAACGTACGGCAAACTTAATGAGACATGCGATAATGTAATATTAGTTATTCATGCATTAACGGGAGATGCACATGCAGCAGGATACAGAACAAAAGAAGATAAAAAACCGGGATGGTGGGATACATTAATAGGTCCGGGCAAAGCATTTGATACGAATAAATATTTTGTTATATGTACAAATATACTTGGCGGATGCAGTGGAACAACAGGACCTTCCAGCATAAATCCTGAAACAAATAAACCATACGGAATATCATTTCCGGTATTTACAATTGAAGATACAGTAAAAGTACAAAAGAAATTATTAGATTACTTGGGTATAAAATCGTTGTATTGTGTGGCAGGCGGATCAATGGGCGGAATGCAGGCTATGCAGTTTGTCATTTCTTATCCTGATTTTGTTAAATCTGCAATATTTATTGCAACAACATCAAGATTATCTCCTCAAGCTATAGCTTTTAATGCAGTGGGAAGAAATTCAATAATTTCTGATCCCAATTGGAATAACGGAGATTATTATAATAGTGATAATAAGCCAGACAGAGGACTTTCTAATGCCAGAATGATAGGGCATATTACATATCTTTGTGAAGAAGCTATGTATAATAAATTTGGAAGAAGACTGCAAAATAAAAACCATTATGATTTTAATTTTGATGTGGATTTTCAGGTTGAGAGTTACCTGCAGCATCAAGGGCAAATTTTTGTTGACAGATTTGATGCTAATAGCTATTTGTATATAACTAAAGCAGTAGATTATTTTGATCCTGCTGAAAAATACGGTTCTTTATCAAATGCTTTTAAAGATTCTGTTGCAAAATTTTTGGTAATTTCTTTTGATTCAGATTGGTTATTCCCTTCTTATCAGTCTAAAGAAATAGTTAAATCTCTTATGAATCTGGGTAAAGATGTTTCATATTGTGAAATTAAATCACCTTGCGGACATGATGCATTTTTACTTGAGTATGATGTTCAGTCTAAAATTATAAAAAGTTTCTTAAATGAACATATTATTGAGGTGAAAGATGAATAATCATTATGAAGAGTCAAAGGGACTCCATGTAAATTATTCTTTGATATGTGACAGAATAGAAAAAAATTCTAAAGTTCTTGATTTGGGTTGCGGTAACGGATATTTACTAAAACTTTTAAAAGATACAAAGAATATAAAAGGTAACGGTATTGAAATCTCTCAAGATAAGGTTATTGAATGTTTAGAAAAGGGGTTATCTGTTATACAAGGAAATATTGATGAAGGTTTGAAACAATTTGTTGATAAATCTTATGATTATGTTATTTTAAATCAAACTCTCCAATCAACATATAATCCTGATTATGTTCTTGAAGAAATGATTAGAGTGGGGAAAAAATGCATTGTCAGTTTTCCGAATTTTGCCTATTGGAGAGTCAGATTTTATTATTTTTTAAAAGGAAATATGCCAAAATCAAGGGTATTACCTTTTGAATGGTATAATACTCCTAATATTCATTTATTAACAATAAAAGATTTTTTTGAATTTACTAAAAAACGAAATATTAATATTCTGGAAGGTATATATACAACAAGAGCAAACGTAAGAAAAGGTATTAGGTATAGCAGATTTTCTAATTTCTTTGCAGAAGAAGCAATTTTCTTTATATCGGGAGATTAAATAAAAAAGAAACGGGGTTTAACCCCGTTTCTTACATAAAGTGTCTAATCCATATGTATATGGATGAAAGTGCTAAAGATATGAATACTACAATAAATCCGTATTTCATAAATTCCAGGAATTTAATTATATGACCATGTTTAGCTGAGTTTTCTGAAACGATAACGTTTGCAGCAGCACCGATAATGGTTAAATTACCACCAAGACAAGCACCCAATGATAAACACCACCACATTGGAAGTACAAAATCCTTCCCTTTTTCGATACCTATTTCTGAAATCATAGGTGCCATTGTTGCAGTGTATGGTATATTATCAATTATCCCTGAAAGTATTCCTGAAGCCCAAAGAATAACAAATGAAGCAATTTTTTGAGAACCCGCGGTTATTTTTAATAACCAATCAGCCATAAGTTTTATTCCCCCTGCAGCTTCAAATGCTCCGATAATAATGAATAAACCGATAAAGAAGAAAATTGTATTCCATTCTACTTCTCTAAATGTGTCTTCAGGATTTTCAAATAAGAGTAATATACTTGCACCTATAAAAGCTATAATGCATGTTGCAATGTGTGTTAAATCGTGAGTAACAAAACCAATAATTACAAGTCCTAATACAATTAAACTTCTTTTTAAAAGTTTGTAGTCTGTAATAGTTTTAGAATTGTCTATTTCTTTTATACTCGCCATTTTTTCTTCTGTTGTAATCAGTTGTTTCTTAAAACATAAGTATAAAAATGCAATTACTGCGCACATAATTATTAAACATATAATGGTAAGTTCAGATAAAAAGTCCATAAATGAAAAATTAGCGGCACTACCAATAATTATGTTTGGTGGGTCACCTATAAGTGTTGCCGTTCCGCCGATATTTGAAGAAAATATTTCAGTAATTAATAGAGGAACAGGATTTATATCCAATTGTTTTGCAACAACGAA
>CANQOM010000174.1 GCA_947625445.1 Candidatus Gastranaerophilales bacterium | reverse complement strand
AGATATGGCGCTTGCATACATATTAAAAATAAGAGCAGAAGATGAAGGGTTTGAAATTACAAATTATGCAAATTATTTGGAGCAAGAAGGTGTGCAATATGAAGTTGATATAAAAGATGTATCATCATGGAGTTGTGCGCATGGAGTAGGCAGATGGTGCGATGATTGCGGTTGCTCGACAGGTGGCGGCTATGGCTGGAATCAGAAATGGCGTAAACCATTAAGAGAAGCACTTGATTATGTCAGAGATGAGTTAATTAAAATTTTTGAAGAATATGGTGCTGGATATTTTAAAAATGTTTGGGATGCGAGAAATGATTATATAAATGTAATAATAGACAGATGTAAAACTTCAATAAAAACATTTATAGAAAGAAATCAAAATCATAGTTTAGATAAAGATGAAATTGTTAATGCTTTAAAATTAATGGAAATGCAAAGACATGCTTTATTAATGTATACAAGCTGCGGGTGGTTTTTTTCTGAGATTTCAGGTATAGAAACAACTCAGATAATGAAATATGCTTTAAGAGCTATTCAACTGGCGTCTTCATTTTCAAGTAAGGACATAGAATCAAACTTTTTGACAATTTTATCAAAAGCACAAAGTAATATTCAAGGTTTTGGAACCGGCAAAGACGTATATGAAAAATTTGTTAAGCCTTCTTTAGTATCGGTTAAACAAATTGCTGCTTTATGGGCTATATCTTCTACTCATACGAAATATGATGATTATTCTACTTTGTATTGTTACAACATAAAAAAACATTTTTATAAATATATTTCAAAAGGTACAACAAGATTTATTACCGGCAGAATTGAAGTTGAATCTAAAATTACATTGGAAAAATTTGATTTTAGTTTTGCAGCCTTACAGTTTTCAGAAGGTGATTTCCATTGTGCAATTAAGAAGTATGATGAAAGTGAAAATATTTCTGAATTGACAAAGAAATTGATAAATATATATTTAAATTCGCCGGTTACCGAATTAATAAGGGCATTAGATAGTATATACGGAAGTGAATATTATACTTTAAAAGATATATTAACGGAAGACAGAAGTAAAATTCTTTCTAAATCTCTGAAAGATAAACTAAAAAAATTCTCAGATAACTATAAGGATGTTTATAATGAAGGAAAAAGTTCAATATTGCAGTTAATAGAGTTAGGAATAGATGTTCCGCTTGAGTATAAGCTTGCAGCACAATATACACTATCAAACGAGTTTAATGATATATTTATTAATTGTGAGAATATTATAGATGAAGCAGTAATACAACGTGCTATGGCAATATCAGAAGAAGCTGCTTTGTTTAAAACAGATATAGATAAAACTCCGACATGTGAAATATTTTCAAAACAAATTCAAAAATCAATTTATAATTTTATAAAGAATTTTGAAATGCATCGTTTGGCTAAAATATTAAAAATTTTTGAATGTGCAGGAAATTTAGGTCTAAAAATTGATATTTACGAAGCTCAAAACATGTATTTTAATCATATATATATTAAATTTACTAAATTACTTGAAACAGTTAAAAATTCATCAGATAACATAGAAGAAGTAAGAGAATTTCTGTTTGCTATTCTTGTTTTGGGTGAATATTTGAATATAAGTACGGATTTTTATAAATCATCTATTCTGCAGTTAACTTCAAATGGCATAAAAATAAAATAATTGTTGTAAAGTATCTTCTGTTTGGTTTCTTAAATTTACTAAATCCGAATTATTATATATTATATAATCGGATTTATTTATTTTGAGTTCTTCTTTGCCCTGAGAATTAATAATCTTTTTTGCTAATGATGCATTAATGTTGTTTCTCTTTAGAAGCCTTTCAAAACGAATATTTTCATTTGAACTGACAAAAATAATTTTGTCAAAATTAGATTGAGAATTTGTTTCAAATAATAATGCCATTGATACAAAGACAAATTTTTCATCTTTATTTTTATAATAAAATTCATTTATTTTCTCAAAAATTTTTTTATGAAGTATGTTTTCTAAAATTTTTTTCTTTTCTTCAGAATTAAAAATAATATTTGCAAGCTTTTTCCTTGAAATATTATTATTTTCAATTATGTCATAATTCCTAAATTCTTGTTTTATTTTTTCAATAACATAATTGTCATTCTCAAGTAAAAACCTGTTAATTTTATCGGCATCCGTAACTTTATAACCGAGAGATTCTATTATATTTTCAACTTGTGATTTACCGCTGGCGATATTTCCGGTTATTCCGATTTTTATCATTATTTCCTCTTGTTTAATTAAATCTCGTAAAATTTACTGGTTATTATTTATATTATAATAAATATATAGTAAATTTTGTTTTTTTGGGCTTTATTGTATAATTCTTTATGTAGAAGTATTGAAAATATGAACAAAACCTTTTTAGAATTAAAAGATATTATAGATAAATCACAAAAAATTATAATTTTTTCACATGTAAATGCTGATGGGGACACACTAGGTTCAAATCTTGCACTTGCTCTGATGATTGAAGAACATTTTAAAAAAACTCCGGATTCTGTATATGTTGGAAATCTTCCTGATATGTATAAATATTTGCCATTTTATGACAGGTTTAAAAATGTTGAAGATATAAAGGAATCTGATTATGATCTGGCAATTGCAGTAGATGTCGCATCTAAAGACAGATTGGTTAATGCAGTTAAATTATACGACAGTACAAAAATAAAAGTAAACATTGACCACCATAAAACAAACAACTCTTATGGAGATATAAATATTATGGAGCCTGATTCTGCTTGTGTAGGAGTAATTTTATATAAAATTTTTAAAGAATGGAATTTGAACTTAAATTTAAATATTGCTAAATGTATTTATACTTCCGTTATGACAGATACAGGATGTTTTAAATATGAAAATACTTCTCCTGAGGTGTTTAATATAGCTGCCGAACTGGTAAAATACGGAGTTTCTCCTTGCAAAGAATATCGATTATGCTATGAAACTAAGCCCCAAAACATGGTTCAATTTCAGGCAGATATTGTATCAAACTCAAAATTTTATAATGATGGTAAAATTGCATTTGCAAAAGTAACAAAAGAAGATGTATTAAAATATCAGGCAGAAGATTACTTTACAGAAGGGATAGTTGAAATTTTACGTTCCTCTAAAACTGTTGAGATTGCTGCAATATTAAAGGAAATTAATGACGATAATACAAAAGTCAGTTTGAGAAGTAAAAAAGTTGATTTAACACCAATTGTAAAAAAATATGATGGCGGAGGTCACTCTTTTGCTGCAGGTTGTACAATAAAAAAACCTATTTCAATTGCGTATAATAAACTTTTGGAAGATATACAATGTGTATTAAAATAAGAAAATTTATTGAGGATTTAATAAAAAAAATAATAGAACAAGATTTTTGCGGTGTTGCGGCAGAAATGGCATTTTGGTTTATTTTGGGGCTATTTCCGTTTCTTTTATTTTTAACTTCGTTATTTGCTTGGATTGGGAAAAAAGCACTAATTGAACCAATTTTTACATTTATTACCAATATTGCTCCGAAAGATGTTGCAAATTTGATTTTTAATACTTTAAATGAAGCTATGATATTTAAACAAGGTAAATTAGTAGCTATTTTTGGACTTATAATAACGATTGCTTTGGCAGCTAACGCAATTGCCGTAATAATAAAAGGTTTAAACAGGGCTTATGCAATAGAAGAAACAAGGAGTTTTATTTACACAAGAACATTATCAATATTAATGGTGTTTATAAACTCGT
>CANQOM010000173.1 GCA_947625445.1 Candidatus Gastranaerophilales bacterium | reverse complement strand
CCTCCTACACTTGTTTTTGAACCCCCTGATATCTGTGAAATCCCAAGCTCGAGTAATTCTTTTCTGCATTCTTTATTTTCTCTTGTTGATACTATCATTCCTGTATATGGTACTGCAATTCTGATTAAAGCGACTATTTTTTTGAATGTTTCATCATCTACTGCATTTTTAAAGCTGGATACATCTATATCATCAGCTTTTCTTATCCTTGGAACACTTATTGTATGCGGACCTACTCCGTATAAAGCTTCCAGATGTTCTGCGTGCATTAGTATAGCTATAAATTCATATAATGAATTTTCTAATCCGAACAAAACTCCTAAGCCTACATCTTCTATTCCTGATTCCATCGCTCTGTCCATTGCTTCTGTATGATATGCATAATTATGTTTAGGCCCTGTAGGGTGAAGTATTTCATATGATTTTTTATTGTATGTTTCTTGAAATAATATATATGTTCCTATTTTTGCTTCATGCAATTTTTTATAATTTTCTTGTGTTGTAGCTGCAATATTAACATTTACTCTTCTTATTGCACCGTTTTTATGTTTTACGGAATATATTGTATCTATTGATTCTAATATGTATTCAATAGGATTATTAACAGGGTCTTCTCCAGATTCTATAGCTAATCTTTTATGCCCCATATCCTGAAGTGCTATAACTTCATTCCTTATTTCTTCCTGTGTCATTTTTTTTCTTGGAATATGTTTATTTATACTGTGATATGGGCAATATGTACATCCGTTTATACAATAATTTGAAAGATATAAGGGGGCAAATAATACAATTCTGTTTCCGTAAAAATCTTCTTTTATTTCTTTTGCAAGTGAAAAAATTTCTTCATTTTTTTCTTTGTTATCACATAAAAGTAATATTGCTGCTTCTTTGTGTGTTAATCCTTTTTTTTCTTTTGCTTTTGTAATTATTGAATTTATTATACTCTCATCATCTTTATATTTTTTTGCATATTCAATTGTATTTAATATTTCTTCTTCCGATATAAATTCTTCTGCTTTATTTGATTTTACGTTATACATTTTTATTGCCTTTTTAAATATTATATTTTTATCTTATACTAAAATAATAAATATAAAAGTAAAAAAATGAAATTAAATACTAAAAATAAAAAATTTAACTTTTTAATTATTTTAACAGTTGTAATAACTGTTATTGTAGTGTGTGTAATAAATTTATTAGTCGACCCTTTTGATATTTTTAAAATCGTAAAAATTAACGGATTTAATTATGAAAAACCTTGTATATCAAAACAGGAAAGAATGACTAAAATTCCGCAATTAAAATTAAATAAAGATAAAATAGATATTATTTATGTGGGAAGTTCTAAAACAGATTGGTGGTTAGATCCTAAATATCATTCAAAAATATCTAAAGAAAATGTTGTTGCTATGACGCTTAGTTCTTCAAGTTTGCAGGAAAGTATTATTATGGCATATAACAGTATTTTAATTCATCCTGAAATTAAAAAAGTTTATTTTGGTTTGGACTTTTTCTCTTTTAGTAAAAATTTCTATAATACCTCTGTTAATATAGATAAAATCTCTGATGTAAATATTACAAAATCAGAAATTCTTCCTTTGGTAATTTCTTTTGACACTTTTAAATACAGTATTCAGACAATTTCTGCAAATTTAAAAATGAAGAATAGCCAAAATAAATCAAATTCAGCACCAAATGTTATACAAAAACGAAATCCTAATGCGCAACATTATTTTAAAGAAGCGCTTAAAAAATATAAAAGAGATTATTATTCTGATTATGAATTAAATTATAATGCTATAAAAGATTTGAATGATTTTTTGGATTTTGCAAAATCTAAAAATGTTGATGTAATTTTCTTTATAACTCCGACTCACATTACGGATATAATAAATATCAAAGAAAACGGATTAATTGATGAATACTGGGAATTTAAACGTTTGTTGGTTAAAAATTATGATTTGTATGACTTGTCAATAATCAATAAATATAATACTGAAACTATCTCTGAAGATATGTTATATTTTAGGGATTCAGTTCATGCATCAGGGATTTTAGGTGATTTATTTGCACAAAGTTTTTATATAAAGCCTAATGATACTGTTATTTTTATTAATCAAGATAATATTGACAGATATATAGAAAAAGATAAAAAGAGTTTGGAAATATATTTAAAAAATAATCAAACAACAGTTAACAGAGTTAGGGAGTGGATAAAGTAATGCTTTTTAATTCTTTGGAATTTTTATTTATATTTTTACCAATTACCTTTTTTGTATATTTCTTTTTAAACAAAAAAAAGTTAATAATGCTTGCAACAGGTTGGATGGTTGTTGCATCATTGATATTTTACGGATATTGGAACTATAAGTATCTGACTTTAATATTGCTATCTATGGTTTTTAACTATACTATAGGTTATACTCTCTCCCATCCTTCTAATTTAAAAATAAACAGAAAATTAGTATTAATGACGGGAATATTAGGAAATGTAGGATTATTATGTTATTATAAGTATTTTGATTTTCTGATAAATAATATAAATATGGTGTTACATACAGGGTTTGATACACTAAAGATAGCACTTCCTTTAGGTATAAGCTTTTTTACTTTTACCCAGATAGCATATCTGGTAGATGCATATAAAAAAGAAGTAAGAGAGTATGATTTTTTAAATTATGCTCTTTTTGTAACATTTTTTCCTCATCTGATAGCCGGACCTATTTTGCATCACAGTGAGATGATGCCTCAATTTGCTGATATAAGAAAAAAAGTTATTAACCAGAAGAATATTTCAAAAGGTTTGTTTTTATTAGCTATAGGACTATTTAAAAAGGTTATTATTGCTGATAATTTATCAGAATTTGTAAAAAATATGTTTGATATAATACCTACCTTAGATTTTTTTGAATCCTGGATTGCAAGTTTATCTTACACATTTCAATTGTATTTTGATTTTTCAGGATATTGTGATATGGCATTGGGTATAGCATTATTATTTAATATAATGCTGCCCGTAAACTTTAATTCTCCTTATAAATCTCAAAATATACAGGATTTTTGGAGAAGATGGCATATGACTTTATCAAGATTCTTAAAAAATTATATTTATATCCCATTGGGAGGAAACAGACATGGAGAATACAAAACATACAGAAACTTATTCTTAACTTTTTTAATAGGCGGAATCTGGCATGGTGCAAATTGGACATTTATTATGTGGGGTGTTCTTCACGGTTTTGCTACTTGTATTCACAGATTTTGGAAAAAATTTAATATAAAAATTAATAAATATCTTGCAATATTTATTACATTCTTCTTCATAAATATAACCTGGGTATTCTTTAGAGCTCCTTCCATACACAGAGCTTTTGATATTTTAAAATCAATGATTGGATTAAACGGTGTAAATCCTTTGGTTATTAATAAATTAAGATTTTCTTTTGAAAATGGGAGTATAAAGCTCAGCTTATTCTTATTCGTAGGGTGTATATTACTTTCATTCTTTTTTAAAAATTCCATGGAATGGTTTGAAAAATTTAAACCTGATAAAGTTTATTTTATTGTAATTCTTATATTGTTTATAATATCAATCTTATCTATAAATAAAGTTAGTGAATTTTTGTATTTTCAATTTTAATAGCAAATTTTTAAATTCTGATTTTTAGTATAAAAAAAAGGAATTATAATGAAAATTAATAATATAAATATGGGAAATGAATATAAGTATAATCCGGAACTTACAAGAAGTTATATAAATACGGACAGAATGACGGATT
>CANQOM010000172.1 GCA_947625445.1 Candidatus Gastranaerophilales bacterium | reverse complement strand
CAATTAAAAGCAGATCATAATTTTCCGCTTAGCTTTTTTTATTGCATCAAAAACAACTGCAGCAGAATCTATACCATCTTTTCTGTATATATCAACCTGAGCTCGTTTTGCCCAAATATCCAACTGCTCTTCAGCCGCTGCTCTATAGGTATCTCCTGCGGCTAATAAAACCTTTTGCCCTGACAACCTAAATTTATTAGCTAATTTAGCAATTAACGTTGTTTTCCCGGCACCGTTAACACCGGTAATCAAATATATATTTAACATTCCTTGAGTATAGTTTAATTCACAAGAACCTGTAGAATCCAATATTGTTTTAAATTCTTGTTTTAAAAATTGTTTAACTTCAGAAGGTTTAATATTAGACTGTTTTCGCAATTTATCTGTTATTGAGGAAGAAAGACTTACTCCTAAATCTGCTTTTATAAGTAAATCTTCCATATCATCTAAAATAAAATCATCAAATTCTTCTTCACTTTCAACAGTTGACACTACATTATCTATCAAATTATGTGTTGTATTTGATATTGTTTTTTTTAAGCTTTCAAAAGAAAAATTCCATAATGACTTTTGTTTTTCAGATTCTGTATTAATAGATTCAGATCCATTTTTCTTGAAAAAATTGAACATTATTTATTCCTTTAGGTTATTTTAAATTATTTTCAATAACTACTTTACCTAAAATGCCATTTACGAAAGAAGCAGAATCATCAGTAGAATATTTTTTAGCAAGTTCAACCGCTTCATCAATTATAACTTTCAGAGGAGCATCTTTTACATATAATAGCTCGCACATTGCAATTCTTAAGATATCCTTATCCATTTTTACAAGTCTGTTAATATCCCAACCAAATGCGAATTTTTTAATTTGTTCATCTATTTCATCTTTATGTTCTTTAAAAGAATTAGTTATCTTTATTAAATAATCTTTGACATCTGTATTTTCTTCTAAAGTAGCCATTTCTGCGATTTCAAGCGCTAACATTGTCTTTTCTGCTATATTTAAAAGTTCATCTAACTTTCCTTGTAAATCAGATGTCAACGGCAATGGAACAGGAATATTCGATACATCAATAGGTCTTGTTAAATTTGTAGGATGATTTGATTCATACTCCTCTATCGATTCTTTCATAGTTAAAATCGTTGTCGCAACATTTTTTAATTCATCAGCTGAATTATTAGTTAAAGTTCTTACAGATTTTAGTACTATATCCTGAAAATCCCATTTATTTAAATTTTGTATTGATTCCATCTGTGAAAATAATATTAAAGCTAATTCTCTGGCAGCACGTCTCGCTTGCATGTTTAATTCCTTCTTATGTATTTTATATAGATATATTAAGCCATAAAAAAAAATAAAAGTATATACTAAATTAATAAAAAATCTTGACTTTTCAATATGCTCTTAATAAGATATAATAGTTGACGTTAATGGGACGTCGCCAAGTGGTAAGGCACCTGGTTTTGGTCCAGGCATCTCGGAGGTTCGAATCCTTCCGTCCCAGCCAAAAAAGCTCTCAATGTATTTTGAGAGCTTTTTTCATATGTTCTATGTATATTTAAAGTCCGTTTGGGGCGGAAGGGGTAAATGAGTTGTGTTGGCGAGTTTTCGCAACGT
Source organism: Candidatus Gastranaerophilales bacterium (assembly GCA_947625445.1). Taxonomy (GTDB): domain Bacteria; phylum Cyanobacteriota; class Vampirovibrionia; order Gastranaerophilales; family Gastranaerophilaceae; genus Avigastranaerophilus. The sequence goes on along the minus strand of CANQOM010000172.1, from coordinate 2,185 downwards.
CACTAAATCATAGCTGGTCGGAAGTCGGTTGAGTATCCAAATTTGAAAACGGTCAAAATGGTCTATTGATGGTCTGAAAGTAACAAAATTTTATCAAAAGTCCCAAGTTTATCCGTAAATACTAAGCAATAGCTAAGTCCAATTAGAAATATATTACGTTTTGGGCAGGAATGCCCAACCTACATTATTTTAGAAAGTAATTGTATTTATGTTAAAATATGAAAAAAGGATTATATCTTGCCTAAAATAGAGATATTTAAAGAATTTAAACCTACAGAAGATGCATACTGGCGAAGTATTATATTATATGGGAATAATACCGCATCATATAAGTTTGCTTTAGGAATGGCATTGTTAGATCTTATAGAAAATGAACAAAATATCGTATCATTAAAAGATTTATCCCCGATTTTTGCAAAATATATTTGTGAACATTTAAACGTTGCACCAAGACAGACAACAAATAATTCAAGCACATTTTTAGAGGCGTGCAAAAAATACAATGAAAACATAATTACAACCGAACGACTTATAGACATTACAGAGAAAAATGCTTTTAATTATGTACTTGATAAATTCCCTATTGTAAATGGGAGAATTATACCAAAACCTTTTTACGAATATGACAAAAGAAATAAGCAAATTATATTAACAGATAATTCTTTTAAATTAAAAGGAATAAAGTATTTCAACGACTTAAGAAAGGAAACAGAAGCTAGGTGGAAATTGGTTGAAACCGCTTGGGAACTTGGAATTTCAACAAATCTTTTACAAGTTAATTATAGTAAAGATAATTATTCTCTCTACATAGATACTTCTTTTAGAAGAAAAAATATAACATCTGTCAGAGATGCTTTAAATGGCTACCAAAAGGGATTTTGCTTTTATTGCTTTGATAATATAACTATTGATTGTGATTCTGAAAAATTATGTGATATTGACCATTTCTTTCCTCATGCTTTACAAGCACAACGACCTGATATAAATTTTGATGGAGTATGGAATTTAGTTTTAACATGTCAGGATTGTAATAGGGGAAATAATGGCAAATTTGCAAAACTTCCTGCTTTAAAATATTTAGAACGATTGCACACACGAAATGAATATTTAATTAGTAGTCATCATCCACTTCGAGAAACATTAATGTTGCAAACTGGTAGCACAGAAAAAGAAAGAATTAAATTTTTACAAGAAATATACAATTTTGCAAAAATGAATTTAGTATCCGAATGGAGTATTGAAGAAAAACGAGAAAAGGGATTTTAATGTATAAAAAAACGGTAGAATATTATAACAATAATGCAGAAAAATTTGTATCTGATACTTTAAATTGTGAATTTCACGAAATGCAAGATAAATTTTTAAATTACTTGCAAGCAAATTCAAACATTTTAGATTTAGGTTGTGGCTCCGGTAGAGACAGTAAATATTTTATTGAAAAAGGGCATAATGTTTCTGCAATAGACGCTTCTCAAGAACTATGTAAAATAGCAAAAAAATTAATTAAAAAAGATGTTATTTGTAAAGATTTTAGAACAATTGATTATAACAATGAATTTAACGGAATATGGGCTTGTGCATCGCTATTACATTTAACAAAAGAAGATATTTATAAAGTTATAAATAAATGCGTAAAATCATTAAAGATAAATGGTATATTATATTGTTCTTTTAAGTATGGTGATTTTGAAGGATATAGAAATGGAAGATATTTTACTGATTTAACAGAGCAAAGCTTAAATGATATAATTATTAAAATTGATAATATTAAGTTGAAAGAGATTTTGGTATCAAATGACGTTCGTAAAGGTCGTGAAAAAGAAAAATGGTTAAATATATTTATAGCCAAAACAAACGATGAAACATCAAATGATTATTATGTTCCGTAATTTTACATTGTAATATCAATTAATATAAAATAACTTTTTGTTTGTATTTTATAATATGACGACTATGTCAAATATAGACATAGTCGTCTTAATTTCCGAATACATTTGTTACTTTGTTTAAAAATGAGTAATAAAAAGTCCATTTTAAATCGAAAGTCTTTGATTTCATCAATTTAAAACGTGTAAATTGTACTTTATTAACCTAAAACTTGTTCAAAAAAATATTAAAAACTATCAATGTAAGATTAAGCATAAAAGAGCTGGTACACCTAAGTCTTCTGCTAATAATAGCAACC
>CANQOM010000171.1 GCA_947625445.1 Candidatus Gastranaerophilales bacterium | reverse complement strand
TTATTATTCCCTCCGGCATAATTCTGCACAAGATTTAAGTTTGTATTGTTTTGGGTAATGTTATTGTTTAATACATTTCTATTTTCATACTCATTAACATCATGCAGTCTGTTATCGCCGATAACTACACTGCAAGAGTCATTGGGGCAAGTATACCCGTTATTACCACCCCCCGGTCCTCCTATGAACTTAAACACTTGTTCATTTGTGCTTGCTTTTCTCGTAAAAGTCGGGATTGTCGCCGACACGATTACACTCACCGCCAGCAGAGCAACAAGCAACTCTGCCATAGAAAATGCGCTTTGTTTCCTACTCATAAATCTTTCTTTCCATCTTTGATATAATTAAACTTCTATATTCTTTATTCCCGAGAATTTATTTTTTAATCACATTCACGAAAATATTTTTATATTTTTTATTATAATATTTTTTTTATAAAGTTAAATAGATTTACAAATTTTAATTCTTTTAGAGTAGATAAAATATGTAATAATAAAGTTCACGGATACTTTGCATGTGACAACACTAGTTAAATAAGGATTAACATTTCTGTTTTGCAAAAAATTAAAAATATTAAGAATCCATCAAACATAGACCCTAAAACAAGTTCAGGGTGACAGATTTAGCTTTTTAGTGAAATTTATTATATAAGTCCCAAATAATTTAATTTGTAATCTTTAAAATATCGTGGTATTATTTATTTCACCAATACTGTGCAACAAGGATTCTTTAAAGGGTAACTGAAATGAAATATAAATCCAGACTGAATCAACCTCATAATTTACCGGGCACTTTGGTTTGTGTTGAAGGTATAGACGGCTCAGGAAAATCTACCCAGTTAGTTATTCTAAGAGATTGGCTTAAATCATTAAAACAAGATGTAATTTTTACGGAATGGAATTCTTCTGATTTAATTTCACAAACTACAAAATTAGCAAAAAAGAAGAATTTATTAAGTCCCAGAACATTTTCACTACTGCATGCAGTAGATTTTGCTGACAGACTTGAACAAATTATTATTCCGGCTTTAAAAGCAGGCTTTATTGTTCTTGCTGACAGATATGTATATACCGCATTCGCAAGAGATGTTGCCAGAGGAGTTGACCCTTCTTGGGTCAGAAAAGTTTACGGTTTTAGTGTTAAACCTGATTTAACTTTGTATTTTAACGTATCTGAAGAAGTTTCTTTAGAACGAATCTGTGCTAACCGCTCGCCTAAATTCTATGAAGCAGGTATGGATTTAAAAATCAGTAATGACCCTTATGAAAGTTATAAAATCTTTCAAAAACGAGTAAATGAAGAGTACAAAAAAATGATTGATGAATACGGGCTTGTTGAAATCGACGCTAATGACAGTATTCACAACAAACAAATTTATTTTAGAAACAAAGTTAAAGAAGTATTGGCTCAAAAAGGGATAATATTATAAATGAAGCAATACAAATCAAAACATGGCTATGAAGGGCTTTTAATAGTTATTGAAGGAACTGACGGTTCAGGAAAATCCACACAAATTAATCGCTTAAAACGTTGGATTGAAGACCAATCATACGGAGTTATGGTTAGTGAATGGAAAACTTCAAAGTTTATCGCAGATGCAATAAATGACGCAAAAGAACGAAACTTGTTAAATGCTACTACTTTCAGCCTTTTGTATGCGGCAGACTTTGCTGACAGATTAGAAAATATTATTTTACCCGCACTTAAAGCAGGTTTTGTTGTTATTCTTGACAGATATATTTATACTGCATATGCTCGTGATGTAGTTAGAGGACATAATATTGAATGGCTGAAAAATCTTTATGACTACGCTCCTGAACCTGATATGGTCTTTTATCTTGATGTACCAGTTGAAATTCTTTTAAAACGCATTATAGGTACTACAGGACTTGATTACTGGGAATCGGGAAGAGATATAGGTCTTAGCACTGATTTTTATAAAAGTTTTCAAATCTATCAAGGGAAATGTCTTGATGAATATCAAAAAATGATTAAAGAATACGGTTTTATCTCTATTGACGGAACTTTATCTGAAAAAGAAATTCATAAAAAAATTATTTCTGAAGTTAAAAATATTTTAGATATGTAATTCACAATGAAATAGTTATTATGCCATACAAATATTGTCTGAGTATAGTTTAAAATATGCTCTGAGAAAACAAAGGCAAAATAAAATGCGACATAAAGCCGCATAAGTCAAGAAAGGAATGGTTAGACTATTAATTTATTTGTATTATTACATAGTTTTGAATACTACGCAAATTTATGAATATTTGTTAACAATTTTTAACATTTGCCGTTGAATGCTATCTTATTCTTATGAGGTAAATTATGAAAATAGGTATTATATCTTTAGGATTAATAGGCGGTTCTTTATTTAAATGTTTAACTGAAACAAATAATGAAATATATGCAGTAACAAGAAATAAAGAAACAATAAATAAAGCAAAAAAAATTAATTCAAATGTTTCCGACGATATTAAAACGCTCAAAACATGTGATGTTATATTTGTTGCTTCACCTATAAATAAAACATCAGAAATACTTGATAAACTTGAAGATATAGTTTCAAAAGAAACTATAGTTCTTGATTGTGCAAGCGTTAAAGAATTTATAATGAAAAAACAAAGACCATACAAGTTTATTGGTTCACATCCTATGGCGGGTAGTGAATTTTCAGGCTTTGATGCATCAGATAAATCCCTTTTTGAAGACGCAAAATGGGTATTAACACCAAGTGAAAATGTGAATACAAATGATATAAAAGCTATAGAGACTATAATATCTTTAACAGGCGCATCAACAATAATTACAAACCCAAAAGAACATGATGAAGCAGTGGCATTAATTAGCCATATGCCTTTATTATTATCCCGAGCTTTATTTTATAGCGCAAAAGATAATAAATTGGCTCTTCTTCTTGCTTCATCAGGATTTAGAGATATGACAAGACTTGCCATGTCCAACCTTGAAATGGCAGATGATATGGAACTTTATAACGGAACAAATATTAAGAAATGTTTAGAAATATTGTATAATTCTATAAATTTTTTGAAAAATACTAAAGATTCTAAAATTTTTGCCGATATAAAAAATACACGGTCGAAAATGTACTCTAAAAAAGGGAAAAATATTATCAAGAATTAAAATTAATATTTTACAGAAAGTGTTTAATTTTTAATCCTTATCTATTATTTTTGAACAATAAAAAACCGATGTTAATCGGTTAAAGTTCACTATATATCAGAGAGAGGAACAGAGAAAGGGAACACTCATTTATCCATTGTCTTAAATTAGTCTAACGTCCTCTACTTTTTTAATGCCACATGATGACATTATACTATCGTGTACTTTTTACACTTTTAACATATTGTTACAAAAAAACTGTAAACCATTATTATTGTTTACTTTTCATGTCGAATTATATAGTCCGATATAGGACTATATAATCCAAAATTTTTAATGAATTAAGCCATTACAAACGGATTATTATTTAAATTACCGTTATTTTTTAATTCTTCTAAAACAGAAGAAGCAATTTTAGAATCTTCACTCAGGTTTCCGTTTTGAGATTCAGCATTTATCATGCTTTCTGCCGCATTTTGTAATTCTTTTAATGATTCATCGTTATTAGCTATATCTTGAGCTTGTTGATTTTCTTGTTCTTCTTTAGCTTTTTCACGTTCTGATTTGCCTGTTATAGCTTTTGTAATTTTACCCATTACAAAAGAACCAAGCATACCGCCAACAAAACCAACTGCTGCCCCAACAACAGTTCCAAGACCGGGAACTGCCGAACCTATTAAAGCTCCAACTTTTGTTGAAAGAAGTGCAGTACCTGCTG
>CANQOM010000170.1 GCA_947625445.1 Candidatus Gastranaerophilales bacterium | reverse complement strand
GTAAAAGAAGATAAGAAAGAAATAGAAGAACAACTTAAAAAACAAGAAAATATCTTTGAAAAGAAAGATAAAGATAATAAAAAAGAAGAATAATTACATTACATACTGTCAGCAATATATGAAGTTATAAATTGACGTGCAACTCTAGGCGTTCTTATACCTTTAAGTGCCGAAAATTCTTCTGCTTTCTTTTTTAAATTATCATCAACAGTAACACAACAATCTATTGCAATTTTTTCAACTATTTCAAGGTATTCAGATTTATTTAATAAAGAAAATGTGAGCATAATACCAAACCTGTCTGAAAGTGAAACTGTTTCATCAATAGTATCATTATAATGAATTTCACTTCCTTCGCGAGCTGAAAAACTTTCTTTTACAAGATGCATTCTGTTAGTGGTTGCATATATGACTGCATTTTCAGGTTTATGAGATAAAGACCCTTCTAAAACGGCCTTAATTGACGAAAAATCTTTATCATCTTCATTAAATGAAATATCATCAGCAAATATAATAAACTTAACAGGCAGATTTCTAATAATTTCGAATAATTCACCTAAATACATGAAACTTTCTTTAAAAACCTGAATTATTTTTAGATTCCGGTCGGAATACTCATTAATTAAGGCTTTTACTGATGATGATTTGCCGCAGCCTCGGTCTCCATATAATAATATATTATTGGACTCTTTACCGTTTAAAAATGCCAATGTATTTTTCTTTAAAATATCTTGTTGATATTTATAATTTTTTAAATCATCAAAAGTTATTGTATCAAAATATTGTATAGGGATTATTTGCTTATCAGAGTTATATTTAAATGCAGTATAACAAGAAAAAATACCATATCCGTTATTTTTGTATGAATTTAAGATATCATTAAGATTTAATTCTTCTCCTTCAGAGTAAAAAACCGGTAAATGAGAGATGATTTCAATATTTTTAGGATATAAAATCTCAAGATTTTGTTTAATAGATTCATAATTATTATTTAATAATTTATCAATCGAAGACAGTTCATATCTGGCAGTTTGCAATATTTGTTCATTTTCATTTATACAGTCACTACAACCTTTAGAAAGTATATTCTCATCTTTATATATAAGAGCTTTAACATATTTGCGCAAATTCATTTCGGAATTTGCATCATAAAGTAAAGAGATAAAGTCGGAATATTTTTTTAATAAAGTTTCAAAATTTTCCTTGTTATTAACTGAAGTTAAAAAATCAATAAATTTTGAAATAATTTTATCTTCAATAATGTTTTTATATATAGAAATTAATAGTAAAGAAATATAATTATTACTCATAAATACAACCTTTTCAATATGTTATCAACGTGATTTTTTAGTGTCAAGTTTTTTTCTTTCACTATGAAAATAATCATATACAAGTTGAGACTGAGAAGGAGATAATAATAACATTAATTCTTCTTTAGTGAGTTTTGAAATTTTCGTAACGGAAGTATATTTTTCAAATAAAATTTTTTTATTTTTTATGTAAAGTCCTTTAATATCGTCGAGTTCGGAATGTATTGCATTTTTTTCTCTAAGATTTCTGTGATATGTAATAGCAAATCTGTGTGCTTCATCTCTAATTCGTTGAAAGAAATACAGAGCATTAGAATTTAAAGGAAATATAACGGATTCAGAAGTATTAGGAATAAAAATTTCTTCAATGCGTTTCGCAAGAGAAATAATATCTTGATTTTTTACTCCTATTTCATTTAAAATTTCAACCGCACTGGATAATTGTCCTTTACCACCGTCAATTATAATCAAATCCGGAAATGGTAATCTTTCATTTAAAAGTCTTGTATATCTTCTTTTTACAACTTCTCTCATTGATTTAAAATCGTCCGGTTTACCTTCTTCTGTTGTTTTTATTTTATATCGTTTATATTCACTTTTTTTAGGCATTCCGTTATAAAAACTTACCATTGATGCAACTGTATTGGTTCCTTGAATATGTGAAATATCAAAACACTCAACTGTGTGAGGAAATTTTGACAGTTTTAACTTTTCTTGTATGTATGAACCTGTTTCATTATAATTATTTTGGACATCTTGGAGCGATTTTACTTTCATTTCTTCAAGATGATAATTAGAATTTTTCAAAGCTAATTCAAGAATTTCTTCATTTTTTTTAGTTGTTTTTGGATTAATTGTTACTTTTTCACCTTTTTTTGCTGAAAGCCATTTTTCAAATATTTCTTTATCATCATCAGATATTTTTGTTGAAAAGATTATTTCGGAAGGAATATCATCTTCTCCTGACATTTGATAATACTCTTTTATAAAAGATGAAAGTATTTCTTCATCACTGTCATAATCTGATTTTGATATATCAAAATCTTTTTTATTGGTAAGTCTGCCGTCTCTAATTTGCAACAAAGAAATTCCGCCTAAGTAATCATTAGTACTTACAGAAATTATATCTTGATTAATATTCGTATTTTCATAAACAACTTTTTGTTTTTCTATAGTTTTTAATACATCAAAGTAACTGTCACGATACTTAGCGGCTTTTTCAAATTCTTCAAGTTCAGAATACTTTTCCATCATTGTTTTTAATTCTTTGACAAGCTGCATTTGTTTGCCAGATAAAAATAATTCTACATTTTTTATAAGTTTTTTGTATTCATCAGGAGAAATCATTCTTTGACAAGGAGCCATACATCTTCCTATTTGATAATATATACAAGGTCGGTCTTTAAATTTTGGAGTTTTGCACTGCTTTAAAGGAAATAACTTCTTTAACAAATCCAGAGTTGTATACATTGATTTTGCATTTGTATAAGGTCCAAAATATTTACCTTGAAACGGATTTTTGTTCCTCTTCCTCACTACCATAATTCTGGGATAATCTTCTTTTGTTATAAGAAAATATGGAAATTTTTTATCATCTTTTAATAAAACATTATACTTTGGTTTATACTTTTTTATTAAATGTGATTCTAAAATTAATGCTTCAACTTCAGAATTAGTTATAATAAACTCAATTCTTTCTATTTGAGGAACCATAACGGTTAATTTGACGGAATCATGTTTCTTATTAAAATAACTTGAAACTCTTCTTTTTAAATTTTTTGCTTTGCCTACATATATAACAGTATTTTCCTTATCATAAAATTGATAAGAACCGCTTGAATTTGGTATTAACCTCAATTGTGACTTAATATCCATACATATATTTTACAATACTTTTAATTTAACAGTTATAATATTTTTATGGATATTAAAAAATTTATTTATAAATATATTCTCAGAAGAAATTATTATAGATACGGTAAATGCATAAGATGTGGAGCCTGTTGTACTAAAATTTACGTTAATAGCAGAAAATCTATGATAAAAGATGAAAGTGAATTTCAAAAATTGAAACACCTTCACCCGTTTTATTCATACTTGGAAATTATAGATAAAGATGAAAACGGATTGGTTTTTAAATGTAATAAATTTGATAAAGAGAAAAAAATATGTACTATTCATAAAATGAGACCGGGTATATGCAGAAGATATCCGTCTGAAATTATATTTAAAATGGGAGCTTCAATGGCTGAAACTTGCGGATATAAGTTTGTTCCTATTGAAAGCTTTAAAGAAGTATTTCAAAAAATATCAAAAAATATTAATTGTAACAAAATCTTAAAGAAATAATTATTTTCCTAAAGAAAGAAAATTAATATGCCGATAAAGAGACTAATATTACTAATTTAGGAGTGATTATTTATGAATATAGCAAACAATGTTAAAACAAGCAGGTTTTATCAAGAGATGATAAAAGCAGCAGAGGATGTTGAAAAAGGAGAGAAAACGGAAAATAGCGCCCGGGGGGGGGTAAAACCGACTTCTATTGAAGAAGACTCATTTGTTTCAAGTACGGAAGAAACAACTTTCGTCGATTAT
>CANQOM010000169.1 GCA_947625445.1 Candidatus Gastranaerophilales bacterium | reverse complement strand
TGATTACGGGAAAAATTATGGTATAGGTCAAGGGTTCATTCTTCACCCTGATTATAGAATAGGAGTGGAATCCAAGTCATTAAGTGAAGCAATGGGCAAGAGCAAAGAAGAAGATTTTGCAATACTATCAAATGTTATACTTCAAGGTCAGAGTGAAAAAACAAATGTTAAATTGTTAAAAACATTAAATAAACTTATATACCCAGACGCATCGATTGCAGCTTTTAATGAAATTGAAAATGCATTAATTTCAGGAAAATCACTTGACTTTAAAAAAGCAGAAGAAGTTGACAATGTTAGTGAAGACTATGAAGATAAATTATTAAACAGAATAAAAAAAGAAATTAAATCTCGTAAAGATTATGATGCTCTGGCAAAAGATGATGAATTAAGATTTATATTGGATAAATTATCTGCATATCTTTCTACAAACAATGAAGAGATTAAAACCGGTATAGTAACGGCTTTAAATAATGATGAACTTCAAGAAGAAATTGATGAAATGTACTATTCCGAGATAGATTCAATAAAAGCTCTTGTAGGAAAAGGCGATGAATTTTTAGAAAAAATTTATCTTACATCAAATACCGAATTTTTGGAATTATTGGATGAAATAAAAAATCAATATAATATTGATTTAACTCCTAATGATATATCAAAAATAATACAAAATATATTTCTTCATGACTCATCAAAAACAGAAATAGACGGCAGCAGAACATCTACGGAAGAATACTACGTTCAAAGAATAATTGATGTAGCAGAAGATGTTTTTAAAGATGACAACGTTGCCGAATATTTTGCCACTAAAGCATCACAAATTGTATTAAATAAAATCGATGATTTACTTAATATTGATATTAACGATACAAACGCTATAGACACAAAAAAACTTTTAGCTATTATTGATAAATATCTCAATCCAAAATCAGATGAGGAAGTTATAAATTTTATAAAAGGATTACAATATAGCAAAAATGATATTGTTAACTCTCTTTTTGAAAAGGTTAATGAAGAAGATTTAAATATAACTTACAAAGATCCGTATTTCTTAATTACAAAAATTAAAGATTACGATTCCTCTGTAATGAACGCTTTAGGGGAAGTTATTGTAAATTCTATACCCGAAATTTCAAAACTAAATCTACTTGAGAGTAAATACAGAGAACTGAATATTTCATTAAGTAATTTGGATATTCAAAAATATATAAGTAAGTATAAAGATGAAGCATTTAGAAGATTTAAAGTAAGACCGGCATTCCCCGCTCCTGTCATTATTCAGGAACAATCTCTGGTTGAATTAGTTAATGAGTTTTTGACTTCATTGGCTGAAGACCTGGATATTATTGAAAACAATGAAGGAAAATACAACATTATAAGACAATTTGAAAAAATTGAATCTTTATATTCTTCTGATAAATACTTTAACGACATTTTAAACAGACAAGATATCATTATTGATGAAAATTCAAAAGAATTTATTGATAAATTTACAAAAGATTTGGATACTTTATATAAGTCTACACAAAAAGATGAAAATCTTGATACAATTAATAATAATCTTGAAAAATTAATAACAACTTTAAAAAGCGCAAAAAGCCAATTGGATGTAAGGCAAGCCGGCGCAAATCTCAGCGTGTTATTATCTCAATTTAATGAATTAAAAGAAGCAAATTTAACTTCTGATGCACTAAAATCAATAAGAAAAAATAATATAAAGAAAGTTAATAGTAATATTAATAAACTTATTAAATCTAATTTACCTGAAAAATATGTTAATGACGGTATAATGATGCTGAAAAATCTGGTCAAAGCATATAATTCATACATAGACGAAGATGAATTAGCAAAAATGCAAAATGATTTTAAGACTTTCTTTATAAAACATCATATTATTAATGACCCACAACAGTTATTAAAAGATTGTGTAGAATTGCTTAAAAATGGCCAACAACAATCGGTAGAATATAAAACTAAAAAAAGCTACTTATTAAAAGCTTTAAGAATAGCTAATCAAACCGATATTCAATATAAATTAATAAAAAACCAGCATGAAGGAATCCCTTCAAAAATGAAATCTATTATGCCATTATTCCAAATTATAACTGATGACGGATTAAAACATAATTTAGATAGTGATGTAGGACTTGTATATTTAATCCAAGAATTAACAAATTATAATGATAATAATACAACTCTAAATCTATTCTTAAATATGACAGGTACAACGAAAAAGGCATTTAATGCTCAATATAAAAGATTAGATTTTGATAACGCAAAAAATACCGTAAAAAATATTGAAAAAGATGCTTATAGCGATATTGAAGATATAATACTTATTGATAAATTAATTAACCAGTTCAAAGAGCAAAATTCAAATCAATATAAAGATTTCTATGAAGCTCTGGAACACTTAAAAATATACTCAAAATCAAAGCTTAAGGATAAAAAAGATTCTCCTGTCGTAAAAACTTATTTAGATTGTCTTGAGCCAAATGCAATAAGAAAAGATATTCAAAGTACTACGCCTGCTGCTATTAGAGCAACTTTGCATAATTTCCAAATAAATATCTTGGAAAATCTTATAGAATATATTGGAGATAACAGAGCTCAATTGCAAGAAGTCTACAATTTCTACATTAATAAAGCAAATTTACTTAAAAGCATAAATATAGAAGAAGGCAGTGAAGAAGAACTTAAACTACAAGAAATTGATGAAAAACTTAAAGACCTTTGCAGCTTTATTGATAATATAGATAATGAAATTATTGATAAAGTTAATTCAACCGAAATTATTAAAATTTCGAAAGTGCCATCATAATATATTAAAATAGGTACGCCGAAGGTATTACGAAGCAAACAGTTAAACCATTGCAAAACTTGTGAGCCTTTATCCGAAGCGAAGTGTGAACAACTTTACAGTTGATACGAGTGATTTAAGACAACAAGCAAAAGGTTGTGACACCAGATTAAATAATTTGAAATATTACATAAAATATCATATTATATTTTATATAAAAGGATTAGATATGTTAAAAAAATTATTATCAATATTTATATTACTTTCAATTTCATATATATTAGCTATGCCTGCTGCATATGCACTTAATATAGGTACTTATAAAACAGAAACCGAATACGGTTTATTAGATGGTTTTAAAATTAATTGGAAAAGAAAAGATAAAACTACTCCGTTTATTGAGCCCAGAGAAGAATCCACAAAACAAGAATCGGAAAAAGAACTTAAATATTATAAAGAATCAGAATACGAACGAACAAAATTTATGTATGAAGGTAAGGCAATAATTTAATATATTGTCCGAGTAAATTTTAAATATTAAGTTAAAGTGATAAGAAGTAAACACACGCAAACAAAGCCAATTAAATATAAACTTGTATACGTTTTTATGTATAAATCTAATCTGTCAAATTAAAAAGTCGAAAACATAACTGTTTTCGACTTTTTAATATATTTACAATAATTATAAAATATTTGAAGTAACCGTAAAGTGGAACCTTGCAGATTTTCTGTCCCAATTACCGGCATAATCAGCCCAACGTCTGCCGATAGGGAAGCCCCAATAAAGGTTTGCCGACATATATTTTGTAAGTTTAAGAACAATACCCGGACCTGCACTCATAAGGTAATTATTGCGGAATCCGTATGCATCGGTAGAAAATCTGTTTCCTATCCAACCTATATCATAAAATCCTGCAAGTTGAATACTGTCACTGATAAATCCATATTTTTCAGGAAGCAAAGCTTTAAAGCCCGGAATTGGACATCTGTATTCAAAGCTTGCATTCATACCATAGTCACCAATAAAGAAGCCTTCATCATAACCTCTAACTGAAGCTATACCACCTATCTGCATTGCTTCTGAAGGATATAAGTGTCTGTTTGCATA
>CANQOM010000168.1 GCA_947625445.1 Candidatus Gastranaerophilales bacterium | reverse complement strand
ATGGAAAACCTTTTATTGAATGGATTCTTTGAGAAGGACATAAATGTCCTTAGCAAAATAATTAAACCAAAGGAGGATAAAAAATAATGGAAAACGAAAATTGGAGTGATGAACTCACGCAAGAACAGATAAAACTTATGGAAATATTGAGCGGTTTTTTATCGGATATTACCTCGTTAATGGAGTTTATGACAAAAGATATGCACCCACGCAAGGCATATCTATGCAAGCTTGCTTATCTTGAAACACTTGGTAAATCCCTGAAACTCGAAAAAGAGGAGGAAAAATGATAGACACAAACATTTATTTAACATCAAGACGTTTTTATTGGTATAACAGAAGTGAAATAGATAATAAAAATTCATTTATTCATAAGGATTGCTATGCCTTTACGGCAGAATGGTTTACAAATGCGCAGTTCGTAAAACCTGAATTAGAATTTGTACCGCAATATAAAAAGGAAGAAATATTTGGCAAATCTCATTTAGTAGATTATTTCACCGATTTCAGTTTTACAAATATTACTGACAATGAAAAAAGAATATTAGATAAAATTTTAAACGAGACTGAAGAATTTTTTGAAGAAGTCAACGCCGGAAAAATAAAACCCTCAAAAACTTTATCTTGTCGAATTGGGGAATATGCAATAGTTTATGACGGCGAACTTGGCAATAGTATTGTTGTAATAAACGATAGCAAGTTTTTAACACCTATGAAAAATCTTATGGATAATCTTATAGAAGAATGTTCAAGTGATAATGACAAGCTCGAATTATATTTTAATCCCAAAAATGAAACAGTCTATTTGGCTTGGAAGTGGAATTGTAATGAAGAAAAAGGCATAAATTGGGTGGGTGGTATTAAACCTTGTCAGATAAATTCTTTAACAAATATAAAAACTATATTCTCAGAAGACTTAAATATTTTATCTAACAAAAAACACTATAAGTTTAAAAACAAGGAGGCAAAATGAGAACAGATAGCTTGATTATCCTGAATACAATAGAACGCCCTTGTATGTATCTTATTTGCAGAATTATGCCAAACAAGAAAATAATTTATGTCAATAAGTATTTAAGAAGACGCTACCCAAAATTACGAAAAAGTTTAGGTTGGGCTTCTCTTAAATCTTATGGTTTTGTTTTTGAAAACAATAAATTCATTTTAAAGAATCAATCCAAAGTTAAATATATTGACGGGAAACAACGGCACTGGCAAGGAAAAACAGAATTTACATATAATGACATAATGAATAACGGGAGGTTTAATAATGAATGATAAACAAAAATCCGAAACAATATTACAGGCGCTACGACATCATTTTACAAGCTGGGGAAGGTGTAATGTAGTATTTCCTGAATTGAGATTAGGTAGTGGCTATTCTGATATAGCACAACGCCGCATAGATTTATTTATGATCTCTGCTGAAAAAGGAAATTATACGACAGCTTTTGAAATTAAAGTATCAAGAGGTGATTTTTTAAAAGACATTAAAGACAACCTAAAACAAAGAGGGGCAAGACTTTATTCTACAAATTTTTTCTATGTCGCACCGAAAGGACTTTTAAAACCTGAAGAAATACCAGTATGGGCTGGACTTATGGAATATGATTTTGAAGAACAAGAATTTAGAACTATCGTTCCGGCCCCATTATCAAGTAGAAATACTCCAAGTTGGGGGCTGGTATGTTCTTTAGTTCGTAGAGTAAATGAAAAAGTTTACAAAGAAGAAAACGAAGACTTAAAAAATATTATTTTTTCTTATGAAAGAGAAATGAAAAAAGCATTTAATCTTTTGAAAAGTATTGCTAATAAAACTTACATAGATGAAAAACTATTAGAAATTCAACTAGCGGATTATAAATATAAAAACTTTGTATTTCTAAGTGATATGAGGTGAAAAATGAATAAACCAATTCTTGACGCTTGCTGCGGCAGTCGAATGTTCCACTTTGATAAAAACAATTCAAGTGTTTTGTATATGGATAATCGAAAATTTGAAGATATTTTATGCGACGGCAGAAAATTAATTGTAGATCCTGATATCGTTGCAGATTTTAGGAATATGCCCTTTGAGGATAATACTTTCAATTTGGTGATTTTTGACCCACCGCATTTATTGAAAGTTGGGCAAAATAGTTGGCTATGCAAGAAATATGGAAAATTAGAAAAATCTTGGCCGGAGGATATTAAAAAAGGTTTTGACGAATGTATGAGAGTTTTAAAACCTTGCGGGACATTAATTTTTAAGTGGGCTACACGAGATATAACTTTAAAACAGATACTTGAATGTATCGGAATTAAACCAATAATTTTTCATAAAAATAATAACACTTATTTTTTAGTATTTTACAAGGAGCAGATATGACTAAAACAAATTTTGAGAAAATAAAAGAAATGGATATTGATTGTTTTGCTTTATGGCTAGTTGGGATAGGTGGAAAATGCTCAAATTGTAGTCATTACCAATTTGATAAAAGCAAATGCAATACAAGTAAATGTTTAGAATATGTAAAGCAATATCTAAAAGAAAGCGAGTGTGAGGAATGACAGAACCAATAATAATTAACGGGGTTGATGTGAGGGAATGCGAAAATTTTGTAAATAATTATATGTATAAAAATAGTTGTAATAAAGCAAGTTATATAACTAAATGTGAAATTGGAAATAACTGCCACTACAAGCAACTCAAACGCAAAGAGCAGGAATGCGAGAAGTTGAAAAAAGAAAATGAAATTTTGCAGCAATATCGAGGGAGTAAACAAGCCTCATATGAAGCAATGCAAAAATTATGGAATGAAGCTGAATACGACAGAAAAAAATATAAAAAGTGCTTAGATTATATAAAAGACGAATTAGAAACTTCATCACATTGTGAATCCGAAGAATGCGGTTGTGATGATGATAGTGAATGTTTAAAATGCACAATTAAATTGATTTTGAAAAAAATAAACGAGGTGGAAAATGAAAAAGTATAACATTATTTACGCAGACCCCCCGTGGGAATATAAAGAAAGCGGAACAGGTCATAGAGGCACAGCAGGACTTCCATATCCCACAATGTCGACAAAAGACATTTGCAAACTACCCATAAAAGACTTACAAGCAGAAAAGTCAATATTGTTCATCTGGGCGACCTTCAGAAAATTAGAAGAATGCTTAAAAGTAATTGATGCTTGGGGATTTGAATATTATGGTTTGGGGTTTGACTGGTGTAAATTGTCAAAAAATGGTAAGCCTGCTTGGGGAATGGGATATTATACCAGACAAAATAATGAAGTTTGTCTAATTGGAGTTCCACATAAAAAAGAGAATCGTTTAAAACCAGTGAATAGAAATATATTGTGCAGTATATTAGCTGAACGTGAGGAACATTCAAAAAAACCTGATATAATAAAAGATTTAATAGTAAGAGCCATAGGCGATTTACCACGTATTGAATTGTTTGCAAGGCAAAAAACAGAAGGTTGGAATGTATGGGGTAATGAAGTAAAAAATGATGTAGAAATTGAGGTGGAAAATGAACGATAGATTTAAGTTTTACACTGCACCCGAACTATTGGAGGGGAACACGAGCGAAATCCCCGATTTTAAAATTTATAACCATTCCAATGTACGCAAAAATCTATAAACAAAAAAATAAATATTATAATTAAAACAGTTGTTAGAAAGGGGGATATGATGAAATTTATAATAAATAGAGCACACAGGGATTGGAATAAAAAAGAGACTCCACCTTGTAAGAATGCACAAAGAAATAAAAACGGTCAATGGATTATTGAAATAAATACTATATCTGAATTAATAGATATAAGGCAGAAATACCATTTTAGGAGAAATTATGAATAAAACAGAATTTTTTATTATGGAGCTTGATTTAATTCAAGATCCGGAAATTAAAAAAATAGCAGAAGAATT
>CANQOM010000167.1 GCA_947625445.1 Candidatus Gastranaerophilales bacterium | reverse complement strand
AAAGCTTTTCTATACTGCCGAATAAATTTCAGTAAGTAGTAAAAAGTAAAGGAAAATAAAAAAATGAACACAGATCCAATAGCAGATATGCTGACAAGAATAAGAAACGCTAATATGGTTTCTTTAAATGAAGTAGATATGCCAAGTTCAAAATTAAAAGTAGAATTGGCAAAATTATTAAAGTCAGAAGGGTATGTAGAAGATTATCAAATAGTTGATAAAGAAAAATCAAGCTTTAAGACTTTAAAAATTACATTAAAATATGATGAAAAATCTAAACCCGTAATTTCAAATCTTCAAAGAGTTTCAAGACCGGGTTTAAGAAATTACTGTAAAGCAAAAGATATACCTCAAGTATTAGGCGGAATGGGTATAGCAATCATATCAACAAGTAAAGGTTTATTAACTGACAGAAAAGCAAAACAGGAAAATGTCGGCGGAGAAATTCTTTGCTACGTATGGTAATCAGGTAAGTAAATAATTTAATTGGAGATAAAGAAAATGTCACGTATAGGAAAATTACCGATAGCAATACCCGATGGGGTTGAGGTAAAAATAGAAGGACAAGTTGTTACTGCAAAAGGACCTTTAGGTAGTGAAACAGTAGAAGTTCGTCCTGAAGTAAAAGTGGAAAAACAAGATAATAAAGTTGTATTAACAAGAGATAATGATGACAGAAAATCCCGTTCATTGCACGGATTATCAAGAACATTGGTGGCAAATGCCATAAATGGTGTAAAAACCGGATTTGTAAAAAAACTTGAAATAGTAGGTGTAGGTTATCGTGCTGCAATGCAGGGAAATACCTTAAATATGGCTTTAGGTTATTCACATCCGATAGATATAATAGCACCTGAAGGGATTAAGATTACTGTAGATCAAAATACCAAAATAACAATCTCAGGTGCAAATAAACAATTAGTAGGTGATATTGCAGCATTAATAAGAAGCAAGAGACCGCCTGAAGTTTATAAAGGCAAAGGTATTAAATACGAAGGCGAACACATCAGAAGAAAAGCCGGTAAGACAGGTAAGAAATAACGAAATTCTGTACGGATAATATCCGGTTAGCGAAAGCCGAAGTGAGTACAACCGAAGGTGAGCGAACGACAGGCTTGAGCGAAAAAAATTTCAAGACACATAGAGCCGGTTTAAAGTTGGGCTCAAATATAAATAAGTTAAACTAAATATAAAATTGCCAAGATGAACCCTTACAAAGGTAAGAAGGTTCGGGTGAAAGGAAAGAAAAATGATTAAACAAACAAACAAAAAAGAAGCAACACAAAAAAGACACAGAAGATTAAGAACTAAACTTACGGGGACGACAGAATCTCCACGTTTAGCAGTTTACAGAAGTACAAAACACATTTATGCTCAAATAATAGATGATGTAAAAAGAGTAACTATTGTATCAGCATCTTCAATAGATAAAGATTTAAGAAAAGATTTAAGTCATGGCGGAAATATTGAAAGTGCAAAAGCAGTAGGAGAAGCTATTGCGAAGAAAGCTTTAAAAGCCGGAGTAAAAGATGTTGTATTCGACAGAGGCGGATTTTTATATCACGGAAGAGTAGCAGCATTAGCTGATGCGGCAAGAGAAGCAGGATTAAACTTCTAATATAAGAAATTAAAATAAAAGGCTCAAAGTATTTACTTTGAGCCTTTTTTTATTATCTTTGATATAATTTTTTTATGTTCATAAATAGATTAGAGTTAAAAAATTTCAGAAATTATTCTGAAGTAGAGTTAAATTTAAAGTCAAACAAAATTTTATTTATAGGTAAGAATGCACAAGGTAAGACAAATTTACTTGAGGCAATATATTACTTATCGACTTTAGAATCACTAAAAGCAAAAACAGACAGTGAATTAATCAAGTGGGGAGAAGATAATTGTCATATAAAAGCAAATGTAAAAAAGTATGATATAGATACAGAGCTTGATATAGTAATAAATCCGCCAAATCGAAAAAAAATAAAAGTAAATGGAGTAAATAAAAATAAAGCATCAGAATTCATAAGTAATATGGTGAGTGTATGTTTTACAACAAATGATTTATTGTTATTAAGAGGAGCACCTGATGACAGAAGAAAATGGTTAGATAATGCGATACTTCAGATATATCCGGCATATTCAGAACGATTAAATAAATATAATAAAATTAGGATACAAAAGAATAATTATTTAAAAAATTTAAAAGGAAATATACAAGCAGATACATCAATTTTAGATATATGGAATGAACAACTTGCCGTAGCAGGAAGTAATATAACATATATAAGGTTATCATTTTTACATGAAATAGAAAAGATAGCAAAAATAAAGCATAAACAAATAGCGGATAATGAAAATTTAGCGATGATATATAATTCAACGATAATAGGCGATATTAAAAGTGAAGAAAAAGTAATATATAATTCTGAAAATATACTGAAAAATTTTCAAAGTAAGCTTGAGGAAAAGAAGCAAGAAGAGATAATAAGGGCTCAATCTGTTGTAGGGCCTCACAGAGATGACGTATCCTATTTTATAAACAATACAGAATCAAAAAAATATGCCTCACAAGGACAACAAAGGACAATTGTACTTTCTTTAAAATTAGCGGAGTTAGAATTAATAAAAAGTAAAATAAATACAAATGCAATATTATTACTTGATGATGTTTTGGCGGAACTTGATGATATAAGGCAAAATTTTTTATTAAATGCGATAGGGGAAGATACTCAAACAATAATTACTTCAGTTGATACTCTGCATTTTAAAAAAGAGTATTTAAAAGATGTAGAAGTTTTTGAAATAAAAGAAAATAAAATTATTTTAAAGATTAATGAATAAAGTTATAAACTGCTTTATAAAATATTTTTAATTCATCATCGCTCATAGATATTAAGCAAGAATTGACATCTTTAATTATATCTTCTCTGCATTTAAAAGAATTAGTTTCAAAGAAATCAGAAATATCGACACTCAAAGCTGCAGCAATTCTTTTTAAAGTTTCAAGTGTTGGTAATGTTTTAGCATTTTCAAGTCTTAAAATACTTCTTGCATTCATTTTAACCATTTCAGCAAGAGCTTCTTGAGATATCTTTTTACGCTTTCTTATTTCCTTAATTTTTTTCCCAATTAATTCCAAGTTAAACATATTTACCTCTTTTATAAAGCATAAACTTCTTTTTTAAAGAAAACTATGTATTTGAATATAAACTTTAATATTGATTTTATGTATATTTATGTCGTATAATCATGACAAGAATGTCATATTTATTTATTTTATATGACAAGATTTTTTTCATAATTAGTATGAATTAAGAATAGAAGAGTTAAAGAGGTTTTTATAAACAACAATTATGACTAAATAGTATAGAATTACCCGTGGTGATTATATTCTTTTCAGAATGTAATTCCTTAATTGAGGCATGTATTGCATGCCTCTTTTTTTGTGAATAATAAATAAAATTAAAGTAAAAAAGTTTCTGATGATTTTTGGCAAAATTATAAAAGTGGTCTTGATGTTGAAAGACAACAACCTGTTGTTGATGTTTTTGTTGCCAATGTTAACTCATTAGA
Source organism: Candidatus Gastranaerophilales bacterium (assembly GCA_947625445.1). GTDB lineage: Bacteria > Cyanobacteriota > Vampirovibrionia > Gastranaerophilales > Gastranaerophilaceae > Avigastranaerophilus. The sequence goes on along the minus strand of CANQOM010000167.1, from coordinate 374 downwards.
AGAGATTCCGTAAGAATATCACGATTTTACACAAAAATATAACCTGCCGATTTACATGTTAGTAGAAAGTAAGAATTAAAAAAAATATTTAGAATAATTCATAATAATTTAGCGCCTTGAAATGAATTTCGATCTTCTAAAAGTTTATCAATTTTATTTAATACTACAAATTTTTTGCTAAGCCAGGCGGGAGCAAGCATGTTCGGTTTTAAACCGTTACCTGCCAAACGATGAATAGTAACAGATGGCGGAAGCATTTCCAAAAAATCACAAGCAGTTTCAACATACTCATCTTCTTCCATCATAGGAATTTTGCCCTGATAGTAGAGTTTAACTAAACGGGTATTATTTAAAACACATAAAAGATGTATTTT
>CANQOM010000166.1 GCA_947625445.1 Candidatus Gastranaerophilales bacterium | reverse complement strand
CTAAGGGGGATTAGCTCAATTGGTAGAGCACCTGCTTTGCACGCAGGGGGTTAGGAGTTCGAGTCTCCTATTCTCCAATTTAATTAAAAAAGAGCTATAAGGCTCTTTTTTATGTACATAAAAAAGTTAATACGAGGAAATAAGGTGAAAATCCTTAGCCGGACCGCGACCGTTAAAGTCGGAATGCTCCATAATTATATTAACTGCGTAATCCGGTTAATATTGGTTTTTGGGCTCCTTACGTTGACATAATAGTAAGGAATTTTTATGTCTTCACCTATTATCTCACAACAAAATAATAGAGCCGGACTATGTCCTCACGGGTTACCGCCTTCTGCCTGCCCTATATGCAGTAGCTCAGGCATGTCTGTTGGACGTAATAAAATGCAAGATTCTCCTTTATCTAAATCTTCTTCCCGAGAATGGACTTGGTTAAAGTGTTATGCAGTTGGACTTGCGATGAAAGCTCAGGAAAACAGAGAACTTAATAATAAATCTATTTTTGAAAAACAAGTTGAATTTGCTAAGCAGCTTTCTAGAAATATTCAAAATCTTTCTGAGAAAATTAAATTATCTGTTCAAAATCTTGAAAAAATGTTGCCAAATTCATTTAGACCGTTAATAAATTTTGTTTCCAATGTAATTATTTCACCTATTTTAAAGTTGATTACACAAATTCCTTTTATTATTGAGAAATTTGCATATCTAACAAAAAATTTAACTGAAATTATTAATCAGGTATTTGATAAATTTGTGTCGATTTTTGGAGAAATTAAAAATTTTATAGAAAGAAAATTTTCAGAGAATTTTAAGAAAAAAATAAAAAAATTCTTTTTATTTTTTACATCTGATGTAGAAGATAAAAATTATAAAAACGATGATAATTTATACGTATTTGAATCAAGAGAATTAAAAAAATATATAAAAAAATTATAAAACCGGTAAAGAAGAGGATATATAATGCAAATAGAAGCGTTAAAAACACGTTCTCAAAACAATGATAGAACTATTAATAAAACTTTAAAGGGAGTGTTGGTTAATAATCATATCCCAAATAATGAAATTTCATTTGATGAAATAAATGATTCTTTATTAATTTATGAATCAAAAAATAATTTAAAAGAAAATTTATCTAATGATAAGCAACAAGAAAATTCTTTTGATGTAAAAAAAGCGATAAAACCTTTATTGATAGGGACATCTGTAATGGCAGCGGGTGCATTTATCTTAAGTAGTATCTTGAAAAAGTCATCTAAAAATCTTGTAAAATCAAAAAGTTTTGAACAATTACCTGATATTGCTTTAAATATGAATATTAAAGAAGAGCCTCATTTTGCTTTATATAGAGCAATAAGAGACCCGAATTTTAAAAACATTATGGCAGCTACTATGGTATTTATAATGAGCGGTATTACAATTGCATGTAAAAATTTTGTTGACGGAGCCAAAGAAATTTGGTTAAAGAAACAATCTGCTGATATTGAAAAAAATCTGCAGGAAAATTTAATTGAAGTTGAAACTAATTCATTTTCGGGGAAACTTAATTTTGTTAATGAACTAATGAGTAAAAATGTAAAATATTTTGATGAAGTAATTAAATCAAGATCAAATAAATCTACAGTTCCGAACATATTTAAAGGGTTTCCGGCGTTTAAAGGCAATAAAAATCCGTCAGACAATAAAGAAAAAAATCGAGATACTTATCAAAATATAAAATATGGGTTAATGGCAATAGGAGTTATTTTAGGAGCTATACTACTAGGGAAATTCAGTATTTCCAATATAAAGAAAACGACCCAATATACTCAGGAATATGCAAATAACTTTGCGGAAAAGACTATTGATACAATTAAAAATATAAGTGAAAAAGGTGACAAGAAAGATATTCCGGCAATAACGGAATTATTAAAATCAATATGTGCAAAACCTGAATTTATAAAAGAAACAGGTGCTAAATATAATTTAGGACAAAATGAAATTCAAAATATAATAGATGCGGTAGAAAAATCTAAGAAAACTATTTTTGCAGATGCGCCTACTGCTTTAGGCGGAATCCCTAAAAAAATACAATATTATTGTTATCTTGATGAAAACAGAGGTCATTTATATAATTGGGTTCTTAATCCGGATAATAAATTTACTAAATATATATTTAGTGCATTTACTATTTCGAGTGCAATCGGATATTTATTTAAACAAACAATGGATGCATTAAAAGAAGCGACAGTAATGAAAGAAAATGCGAAAACGGAATTAAATCTAAGAAAACGTCTTGTAGATGTTGAAATTTCTAATTTTAAATCTAAGAAGGAAAGTGCTATACAACCTTTAATTGACAATTTTGTTAAACAAGCAAACGAAGGAAAGAAAACTAAAGAAGAATTAAAACAAATTGCGGATAATATTTTAACCGAAACAAAAAACGGCCCGCCATATGTATATACTTAAGAGGTGTTTATGAAAGTACAAAATATTTCTTTAAAACAGAATATATCAAGTTTAGGAAGAGGTGTATCCTTACCTAATCAGTATAGAAACTATTGTTTATTTGATGAACAACGAACAAACATGATAGTTGATGAAAAGGAAAAGGCTTTACCTTATATAGATAATTTTTTAAAAACTGCAAATACAGAGGAACAAGTTTTAGATGCACTTCAAATACTTGATAAAATGCTAGATAAAAAAGTAAAAGGAATTGATAAAATGTATCCATCATTATCGAGATTTAATGATGTTACATCTCCCAATGTACAAGTTATGCTTGCGGGGATATACAGAAAAACATTAATTCCTGATGCATTCGGACCTTTAAATAAGATGTTGTACAGACAAACAATAATGCCAAATTCTCCTTATTTTGACCCTACGGAAGAAATAGGGGGAGCCATTATGGAATATTTAAGGGCTCAGTCAAATATAAATCGTGTCAATATAAAATAATTTAACAAAATAATAACTCTCTGGTAATATATAGTTAATAAGATAAATTTGGAGATTAAAATGAGAAGTGATGAAATAAAAGAAGGTATACAAAGAACTCCTCACAGAGCATTATTATATGCAACAGGAGTTAGTGAAAGACAAATAAATAAACATTTTATAGGAATAGCAAGCAGCTTTTCAGACTTAGTTCCCGGACATAGCGGAATGAGAGAAATTGAACGTCAAATAGAAAAAGGTATCCATACTGGTGGTGGTCAGGCTTTTATTTTTGGAGTTCCTGCAATTTGTGACGGTATTGCAATGGGACATAGCGGTATGAATTATTCTTTACCGTCAAGAGATTTAATTGCAGATTGTGTTGAATCGGTGGCAATGGCTCATAAACTGGACGGATTAGTACTGTTAACAAACTGTGATAAGATAACTCCCGGCATGATTATGGCTGCTGCAAGACTTGATATACCATGTATAGTTGTAACTGTTGGACCAATGGCAGACGGGAAATGTCAAAATCAAACTCTTACTATGATAAAAGGTACATTTGAAGCTATTGGTAAATTTTCTAACGGTGAAATAGATGAAAAAATGCTAAAAGAAATGGAAATTACCTCTTGCCCTTCTGCAGGTGCTTGTCAGGGGTTGTATACTGCCAATACGATGGCTTGTTTAACAGAAGTTATGGGTATGAGTTTACCCGGATGTGCAACCTCAAGTGCAGTTAGTGCAAAAACGAAACGTATTGCTTTTGACTCGGGTGTTATTATTAATGAGTTAATTGAAAAAGATATTCGTCCTTCATCAATAATAACAAGAGAGTCAGTAAGAAATGCCATAATTGTGGATCTGGCTCTTGGAGGTTCTACAAATTCTATACTTCATTTACTTGCTATATCAAATGAAGCCGGAATTGATATAACATTAAAAGATTTTGAAGAGTTAAGCTTTAAAGTTCCGCAAATAATAAAATTAGACCCGTCTGCCGCAAAAACAATGACAGATTTGGATAATGCAGGAGGTATAC
>CANQOM010000165.1 GCA_947625445.1 Candidatus Gastranaerophilales bacterium | reverse complement strand
TAATATTCTTGTATAGCTTATAATATCGGAAGGATTTAATATTACTCTTAAGTGAGCAATTATATCTTTAATGTGAGCAGCCTCTATAAATTTCATGCCTCCAAATTTTTTAAACGGAATATTACGTTTAGCTAGTTCAATTTCAAGGTTATAAGTCATTCTTGCACTTCTTGCCAAAACACAAATATCATTTAAAGGAATATTTTCTTCTTCTGATAATTCCAAAATTCTTTGCACTATAAACTCAGCTTCAATTTTCATATCTGAGGCAGATATTAAAGATGGTTTAATCGGATTTTCAATAGTAGAAAACAAAGTTTTAGTATACTTTTCCTTTGCTTTTAAAAGTATTTCGTTTGCCAGAGCAAGTATATTTTGAGAACTTCTGTAATTTTGTTCCAATTTAATAATTTTAGTATTTTCAAATATGTTAGGAAAATTTAAAATATTCTTAAAATTTGCGCCTCTAAAAGAATATATGCTTTGAGAATCATCACCAACTGCCATTACATTATTATGTTCTGAAGCAAGAAGTTTTATGATTTGTGCTTGAATTGTATTAGTATCCTGATATTCATCTACCATTATGTATTTATATTGTAATGATAATTTTTTTCTAATATCAGGATTAGATTCTAAAAGAGTTCTGAGATACAAAAGCAAATCATCATAATCCAAAATGGAATTTTTTCTCTTGTAATCATTATATTGACAAATTATTTCATTAACTTTTTCTGTTGTATATTCAAATTGTTTATACTCAGAAGCTATAACTTCTTCAGAAGAAACATTTTTATTTATTGCCTTAGAATAAATATCAAGTATAGTATGTTTTTTAGGGAATCTTTTTTCTTGTTTATCTATAATTTTTGCTCTAATATGGTTAATTATATCTTCAGCATCTGCACGGTCAGTAATAGTAAAATTATTATTTAATTCCAGCAATGAAGAATATTTTCTTAAGATTATATTGGCAAACGAATGAAAAGTGCCCCCTGCAACTTGTTCACATCTGGAATCCAAAACTATAGAAGCTCTTGAAAGCATTTCTTGCGCTGCTTTTTTAGTAAAAGTCAATAACAGTATATTATTAGGATTAATGCCATCTTCAATCAGTCTGGCTACTCTATACGTTAAAGTCTTTGTTTTTCCGCTGCCGGCACCTGCTATAACAAGTATTGAGCCTTCTTTTTGTTTTACCGCCTCTAATTGCTGCGGATTTAGCTCTTTTTCATAATCTATCTTATAGTCAGTTTGAGTAGAAATTTTTTTTAATGTATATTTTTTTACAGTTAAATTATCCATATAAATATTATACGGACTAGTTTTTTTATTAGCAATTAATTAACAAACGTACTAATATGGCTCATTTATCAAATAATCAGCTAACGGAGTAACAATCATACCATTTAAAGCTTTATCAATTGTCTTTAGTTTAGAAGCCATTACATCAAATTCTTTAGTCCATTTAAAATAATCGTTAACATATTTTTCCCCACGGGCAAAATCTTGTGATAATTGTACTTCTATAATTTCAGTAAGCATTTTTCTTGCTGCCGGTATCATTTTATCTATATCTAAGTCAATCATACCATTATCATCAACCTTAATAACTCCTTCTTGAATAAAGAAATATGTCTGCATTACTGAACGAACTCTATGTGCTTGAGATAGTTCAGGTTTTGCCTTTAAAAATGCATTGGCACCAAACGTAACCAAAATTTGTTTTACTTGTTCTTTACTATATGCATTAACCTCTTTTAAACAATCAAGTAAAGCTAAAGAGCCCATATCCGCTTTATTTTCTTCAATAATATTCTTGTATTTACCAAGTGCTTCAGTACCTGATTTCGGCCCAAGAGAATGAACATTTTCATGCCCGATGGTAAACCAATGGTCTGCTTCAGGGTTATAAAATTTATGAAACTCTTGTTTTAAAGTTGCATCTAAGCGTTTTTTTCTTCTTTCTATTGCTTCAGGTGAATTACTTGTTCTTACTTGTCTGTGGTAAACATTTCTTCTTCCGCCTCCAATGGTCAAAGATAATTTATCATTGTTAGGCAGATTTTGAGCTATAGTAATACCGCCTCTATACGAACCTTCATCTCCCCTTAAAGATACTATATCAACATCAACCATTGTTTGAAGATTATCATCATCCGATGAAATATTTTGTTCATATTTATCTTTAAGCGGCATATTTTCTGCCATTAAAGGTAAATAATTTTTTATTTTTAATAAATCATTTGTTCCATTTTTATTAACTATTCCGACTCTAATACCTATAGAATCTTTTGATATCGGCATTATATTATTTTTTTCAAGTAAAATTTTCAATTCCTCATCTTCTATAACACTTCCCGTTAATAAATCAGCATATTGTTCTCTGGAGATTGTAAATTCTAAAGGTGTATCCTGTAATTGTGCCCATTTTTTATCCGCTTGAGCATCGAGCATAGGGTTGTTTTCTCTCAATGCTTTAGCTTGCAATATTAAATATTCATTAAAGTCTGCATTTGAAGAACATTTAGCTGCGAGTTCAAGTTCATCTGCAATTTTATTAAATTCTTCTTTAAATTCATCTGTGTAATCTATTGCTTTCAATTTTCCAGAATTTCTTTTTACAATGGTTCTTTGACTCAATATTTTTTGAACTTCATCTTTTTCTCCGTTTTTTAACATTTGTTTCAAAACAGATTGTAATTCTTCTTTTGATAAGTCCGAAGGATAAAAAGCTTTACCATCAAGTTCTTTTGCTCCTTTTAACAAAATAACCTTTTTAGATTCTGAGTCTATTCCAATAATTCCCAATTGAGCATCAAATAGTACTTTTGTTAATTCCGCATCTTTATTACCGTTTTTTATTTCTTCATTTAAATAATCAAGGAATGGTAAATTAAGTTCATTGTCTTGTTTCATATATATTAAGTTCGCATAATTAGCAGCTTTTACAAGATGTTTTAAAGCCTCTTTATCAGCTGATTCTAATTGTTCATATTCTTTTGCCTCTTTGTCCAGCATGGGTTTCTTTATTAAATAATCTTTGTGTGTTCTTTTTTCAAGTTCTTCCGATGATAAATTTATTTCAAATTTCATAATATAATCTCCGTTTCATAAATATATTACTCTTTTTAAGCCAATTAAACAATAACCTGTTTTTATTGTATAATTTTATAAAACGGAAAAAGGGTAAAGAAGTGGAAATATTAAAAAATTCTCAAATGATTGAACTTGCAAAAGAAGTTTTTCAAATAGAAGCAGATTCTATAATTAAACTAAAAGAAAGACTTAATGAAAATCTGGAAAAAGCAATCGATACCATAATTTCATCCAAAGGCAGAGTTATATTAACAGGGATGGGCAAATCAGGACTAATAGCCAGAAAGATAGCAGCAACATTGTCTTCAACAGGAACTCCTTCATATTTTCTTCATCCGGCAGAAAGTACACACGGAGATTCAGGAATAATTACACGTGAAGATGTTGTTATAGCCATTTCTAATAGCGGTGAAACTATCGAATTACTTAATCTTTTACCATTGATAAAGAGATTTGAAGTCCCTTTAATAGTATTTTCAGGGAGCAAAGATTCAACATTAGGCAAAATGTCTGATATCTATTTTGATATATCAGTAGCAAAAGAAGCATGCCCTTTAGGAAAAGCTCCAACTGCCAGTACAACTGCCACTCTTGCAATGGGTGATGCTCTGGCTATTTGTCTTTTAAAGAAAAGAGGCTTTTCTGAAGAAGATTTTCTTTTATATCATCCTTCGGGTAAATTAGGAAAAGGTATATTATATATGGTTAAAGATTTAATGCTTAAAGATAAAAATCTTTTACCTATTTCCCATGAAGATGATACCTTCCTTGAAACAGTTGATTTAATATCTAAAAAAAGATTGGGATGTGCTCTGGTTGTTAATAATGATAATAAATTAACAGGATTAATAACCGATGGAGATATAAGAAGAATAATG
>CANQOM010000164.1 GCA_947625445.1 Candidatus Gastranaerophilales bacterium | reverse complement strand
ACAGATACGAAGACTATAGCTATTTTCGGTCCGACAGACGAAAAAAAATTACTGCCCGAATCCGAAAAATTTATATCAATAAAAAACGAAGTTTCTTGCCGCCCATGTTTATGGGATAAAAGGCAAGAAACTTGTTCCGAATTAAATTGTTTAAAAATTGATATTAATAAAGTTTTGATTTATTTATAATTTAAAGATATTGTATACCATAACTTATTCCTCTTCCTGCGACTGTTCCGTCAGTCGGGAATAAATCAGGGTTTTCCATTGCTTTTTGCAGAAAATTTTCAAATTCTGAACTTGTAACCATATCAGCTTGTTCTGCGTAGCTTGCCCACATTAATGTATCACCCAGCTTTTGAAATTCTTCTTCGCCATATGTTGATTTATATTCATTCATAAAGTCTTCAATTTGTTCTCTAGAAGCATTTCCCAATAGTTTTATTAATGCAGTATTGGTTCTCATATTATTCATATCATAATCAGTATATTCTTGTTCAAATTTATCAAAAATTTCAAATAATTCTTCACCTGATTTTTCTTTTAATTTTTCAGGGTCCGATTCTTCAAGAGCGCTACTTACTATTAAACGTTTCGTATCAACTTCATCCGTCCAAGGATTACGCCCGTCTCTTTCTTTATAAAATTTATATGCCTCTTCTTGATTTGGACGAACAGGTTTATATCTTGCCTCTAACTTATCTTCATTGACATTTTCACTATCATTTGTATTTTCATCAGAAAAAGAAATAAAATCATTTTCTTCTTTAGAATTGCTTGTTTTAGCAAGTTGAGTAAAGTCATTTACCCCACCCCAATAACTCGACAAAGTTTGAATTGCGTTTGAATTAAACATCTTATTATCCTCCTTCAATTTATATAATTATAAAAACAATTTTGAAATAAAAATTGACATTAAAAATTTAAGGAAGGTATTTATATATAGAGAAATTTTCATTTTTTTCTATGGTATAACCTGATTTGTAAACTAATGTAAAATTTTCTTTAAAAGAAGCTAATCTTTTATTTTCCTTGTTTTCTTCAAGGTGACATTTTATAACATATACGTCATAAGGAATTTTATTAGACTTTAAATAGTCAATAAAAGGTTTGCCTTCTATTTGAATGTTTGATATTTTATCCCAGATTACGTACTTTATATTTTTCCCTCTCATAATGGAATAAACATGAAAAGGTGTATTGTCAAGATAATATATAATTGCTTCATGATATGGCTCATTATTTACTATAATCACAGAAGATTTATCAAGATTTTTTACAATAAACTCAGCAGCTTTTTTTGCACCCGAGTAATCGTACTTATAATCTTTTATATAAAAATTAAAACCGTTATAAGATGTACTTAGAAAAAGAATAGTCAAAATTATATTTATAGCCTTGTCAGATGATATTCCTTTTGAAATATTAATAACATTTGCACTTAACACAGTCCAGAAACAAAATAATAAAATTAAATACGCACAAAATATTCTTGTAACATAGACGTTTTCACTATAAACAAATATATAAATAAACAATTGAAATCCGACCGATAAAAATGCCAGATAAAACATTTTTTTATCTCTTTTAAATAAAGAAATATAACATAATAAGAAAGAAACAAAATTAATTATAATATAAGGAATCATACAAAACTTTAAAACAGACTCAATTGATACACCATATTTATCAACAGAACAACTAAAAAATAGAATTAAAATTCTTTTTAAATTAACTAAAGAATCAGTAAAATTAAACTTAATATAATTATTAATTGCAGTTGTATCATGCAACTGCAAAACTACTAATAATAGCCCTATAGAGGTTAATATTGCATATATCAAGCATTTAACCTTGTTTTTATCATTAGATTTAATAACATATCTATAAATAAAATCACACAAAAGTACAAAAGAAAAAGCGAACATAATTGTATGAGTATTAGCTATTAAAACTAGTAAAAGGCAATAAAGAAAAGGCTTTTTTAGCGAATGGGGGGGGGTAAAAATTGCAATCAAAAAAATTAAAAACGGGATTATAGAATAACTTCTTGCCATTACAGGTAAAAAATAAAAGAATCCTGAACTTAAAATAACAGAAAGTTTAGTATACCATCTAAAGGGTGAATAATATATAAATATTCCGACAGAAATAACCATAAATAACCAGCAGATTATCTGCATAAATATGATATCCGAAAACAATTTAGCAAAAGGCATAATAATAAAGTAAAAAAAAGAAGGATGACCTTCAATGTGCAGATGATTAATTAATTCTGAAGGAGTTAAATATTTACAAAGCTGCCATACTTGAGCTTCATCCGCCCATATTTCATGATGTAATACTGCTACAAGTGTAATTAGAGCATAAATAATTGTTAAAACTAACGTTATTATAAGTTTTTTATTCATAGAAAAATATTATCATACATAATATTGAAAACAAATAATAGTAATTTAAATTTTTTATTTTTTAGAATATAATTAAATCATAAAAGATTATCAGGGAGAGTAGTTGTGATAAACGAAAGATATTATCCTCAGGAAATTGAAAAAAAATGGCAGAAACACTGGGATGAAATTAAATTAAACAAAGTATACAACGACAAAGATAAAGAAAAATATTATATTTTATCAATGCTTCCGTATCCGTCAGGCAAACTTCATATGGGGCATGTAAGAAACTATACAATATCAGATGTAATAGCCAGATATAAACGAATGAACGGATATAACGTACTTCACCCTATGGGGTGGGACAGTTTCGGACTTCCTGCCGAGAATGCCGCAATTCAACATGGTGCTAATCCTAAAAAATGGACTTTAGATAACATTGCATATATGAAAAAGCAATTAAAAGAACTTGGTTTAATGATTGATTGGGACAGAGAAGTTACAACATGTCTTCCTGAATATTATAAATGGACACAATACTTTTTTATACAAATGTTTAAAAAAGGTTTAGCATATAAAAAAGAAGCAGCCGTTAACTGGTGTAATAACTGTGCAACAGTACTTGCAAACGAACAGGTTATTGACGGGAAATGTTGGAGATGCGATGGAGAAGTAGAGAAGAAATATCTTTCTCAATGGTTTTTAAAGATAACAGACTACGCTCAAGAGCTTTTAGATGATATTGAAAAACTTAAAGGCTGGCCAGATAGCGTTAAAACGATGCAAAAGAACTGGATAGACCGCTCTACAGGTGCAATTTTAAGATTTAAAGTTAAAGAAATTGAAGGTTTAGAAGTTCCCGTATACACAACAAGACCTGATACGGCCTATGGTATTACATACCTTGTTGTCGCTCCGGAATATAAAGACATAGAAAAATTAACAACTCCTGAAAATAAGGAAGCGGTTGAAGCATATAGACAAAATGCTCGTAGAATGACAGAAATTGAACGTTTATCAACCGAAAGAATAAAAACAGGGGTTCCTTTAGGGACTCATTTAATAAACCCTCTAAACGGCGAAGAATTCCCTATTTGGACGGCAGATTATGCGTTAGCTGAATACGGAACAGGTGCGGTTATGGCAGTTCCTGCTCATGATGAACGTGACTTTGCATTCGCAAAAAAATACAATCTTCCTATAAAAATAGTTATACAAAATCCACAAAATCCTCTTAAGGAATTAAATGAAGCATATACGGAAAAAGGCGTGCTCATTAATTCATTAGATTGTGACGGACTTGATAATGAAAAAGCGAAACAAGTAATTATTGATAAAGCGGTAAAAGGTGGTTTTGGAGAAGCCAAAGTTCAATTTAGACTTCGTGACTGGCTCATTTCAAGGCAAAGATATTGGGGAACACCAATTCCGATTGTATATTGTCCTAAATGCGGAACAGTTCCTGTTGACGAAAAAGATTTACCCGTTTTATTGCCAGAAGATGTTGACTTTAGCGTAAAAGGAATGTCTCCCGTTAAGACATCAGAAAGTTTTAAATACACAACTTGTCCTATATGCGGTGGCAGAGCAGAGCGTGAAACAGATACTATGGATACATTTATGTGTT
>CANQOM010000163.1 GCA_947625445.1 Candidatus Gastranaerophilales bacterium | reverse complement strand
ATCTTCACGCATAAATATGCTGTGACCTTGTTTTAATATATGCGCATTATTTTCTGATTCATGGTATATGGGATTTTCACCGAGGTTTTGTAAATATGGAACATTAAATAAATTATTTGCAACCATAAATGAAGTTTCTGCGCTTTCATCAGGGATAAATAAAATTCTATTTATTACTTTTGGTATGGTATCAATATTTTCTGCTAAATCTTTTTTAACTGTTTCAATGTCTTTACCTACTACAACAACATCATCCGTTTCGCTAAAGCCTAAAACCGTACTAATTTTATCTTCAATTGGATTAGTTCCTTCAATATCAGGGAGCGATCCTAAACCCTTAAAAGACAATGATTGAGGTTTAATAAAAGCACTGTTATAGTTTTTATCCATTAATAAATTAATAGAGCTGGTTGATGCTTCTAACCCCCCCCCTCTAAATGGAGTTGTATTGTTCATTACGTTTCTTACACTGCTGAAACTGCTATTTGAAGCATAATTTGATACGGATTGAATTTTCAAAATAATCTCCTAATAAAATCTTTTGATTGTATAAAATACAACCAAAAAAATTATTGCTATTAAGTGTAGATTTTAACATTAATTGTTACTTTTGTTTACAATTAATTTAAGACTAAATAGCTGATATTAAGATATGTCGCGAATAATACCCATATTAAATAAGGTATTAATATTAAACAAGCTATTTTAGATACAGAATAAAATTTCTTCACCGTTAAAAATAAAAATATGTCTAAAAGTATGATTATAACAACGCTTATAGGAATATTTTTCAAAATAAAAAATACAGGAGCCCAAAGAACATTTAAAATCATCTGAATTGAAAAATAAACATAGCCTGTGGTTTTGCTGTCATCATCAGTTAAAATATATATAGTTAAAGATAAAAATATTAAAATATATAATATAGACCACACAGGCATGAAAATATTATCAGGCGGTGTAAAAGGCGGTTTAATTAAACTTTTATACCATTCGTTCATATAAAGATATTACTTTATATTCTTCTAAAAAACATTAACTAAAAAGGTAATAAAAATAAAATAATTTGGAATGTAAGGAACTTGAACCCCTGACCCCAGTGCTGACAGCGTTGTACGTGTATATAGACATACAAGTTGATATATAGACAGTTAGTGACTCATTTATATGGCGGGTGCAGGAAACTATTGCAAAATTTGCAGGCGAAGTCGGAGTGTCTGTATCAACAATAAGATATCGGGTAAAAGTCGGGAAATTACAACCGGCAATGTACACAAAATCCGGTTATATAATGTTCTCTCACGAGCAAATCAATAAAGTAAAACGTATAAATCAAGAATAGGTGTAATAATGGCTTATCATAAAATTGATTGGGAAATGATTTTATATAGATATAAAAGAGTTAAAGATTGTGTAAAAGAACGAGGAATTTCGCCAAGCCAAGTACAGATATATTGTGATGAAGGCAGAATTGGAGGTGCTTTTAAATAAGGACAATATTGGTTAATTCTCAAAAGATACCCCAAAATATCCAAAAAAAACGACAAACAGGGTTTAAATAATAATAAAAACAGATTATGAAATTTACTTAATATTTCTTTACAATTACTGTGGAATAAGTCTGTTTACACAGTTTGTAAAGAATGAAAGATAGTATGGTTGAGCTAAAGGAGAATTAAAAGTATTAGGATTTGTTGCTGAAAACGGCAAAGATAGTATTTATATAAAAAATTACAATAACTATATTATTAAAATTAAATATAATGAAAATTCACCTGAAAAATCTGAAATTGATTATGGAACAAAAATCCTATGCAACCGTAAAACTACTTGTAATTTTCATCAAGAAGAAAGTTTGGTTGTTTTAGAATGTGTAAATCGCTTACTTGAAAAAGGATATAAGCCTGAAAATATTGAACTAGAGAAATCTTGGGGTATGGGCCACACAGAAGGATACTTGGACATCCTTGTTAAAGATGAGAAAAATGCGTCTTTTGCAATGATAGAGTGTAAAACTTGGGGTAAAGAATATGATAAGTATGTCAAAGAGACCTTTATCCATAAAAATAAAGGCAAAGAAAACGATGGCGGACAGATATTTTCATATTTACAACAAGAACCTAAAACAACAAAAGCCATATGCTATTACACCTCCAAAATAACTAATAAAAATATCGAATATAAAAATGCCATAATTCACAATAAAGAGGATTGGGCAGAACTAAATCAGGTAGAAAGATTTAATCGTTGGACAAAAACATTTGAAACAAATGGTATATTTGAAGATGATATTCCACTTTATAAAATTGAATCTAAAGCCATAAGAAGAAAGGACCTCAAAGAGCTTAAGAGGGAAGATTCCGAAGGAATATATAATCAGTTCGCTGAAATTTTGCGTCATAATGTTGTTTCTGATAAGCCGAATGCATTTAATAAAATTATTAATATGTTTTTATGCAAAATATGGGATGAGGATAATACCGCAGAAAACAAAGAAGTTAAATTTCAAACAAGGACATTAGGTCGCGATAAGACAGACGAAGAATTATTAGAAGATTTAAATGATTTATATAAAGCTGGAATGAATGCATACCTTGAAAAAGATGTTTCTGATGTTACTAAATATGATTTTGAAAACCTATTAAGTTTTGTAGGTAATCAATCAAAAAAAGATGCATTTAAAGAACTTTATAAAACTCTGCGTCTTTATAAAAATAATGAATTTGCTTTCAAAGAAGTTTTTGACAAAAAATCATTTAAAGATAATGCAAAAGTTGTTAGAGAAGTGGTTGAGCTATTACAAGATAAACAATTAAGATATTCTCATAAACAGCAATTTTTAGGTGATTTTTTCGAAAAATTGCTGAATGATAGTATAAAGCAGGAGGCTGGGCAATTCTTTACACCCGTTCCCTTAACCCAATTTATCATCAAATCATTACCTATCAAAGAGATTATTCAAGATAAAATCAAAAACAATGAGCCTGACACACTTCCGTATGTAATAGATTATGCATGCGGCACAGGACATTTCTTGACTGAAATTATGGATAATATTGATAAAATCATTAAAGAAGATATTGATATTGAAAATATAACAAGACCTGCGGTAAGAAGAGAATTCAAACTTTGGAAAGATAGCGAATTTGAATGGGCTAAAAAATATATTTACGGTATAGATTTAGATTATAGACTTATTAAAGCATCTAAAATAAGCTGTTTCCTAAATGGCGATGGTAAAGCAAACTTATTACATGCAAATGGTCTGGCTCCGTTTGATATCGAAGATTATATAGGGAAGTTGCGTAATAATACAGAAAAACAAGATAATTAACAGTTTGATATCTTAATTGCTAATCCTCCATATTCAGTTAAAGCTTTCAAGCCAACCGTAAAAAACGGAGACAAACTTTTTGAATTATTCGGTAATTTTAGTGAGAATAGTTCAGAAATAGAATGTCTGTTTGTAGAAAGAGCAAAACAACTTTTAAAAGAAGGTGGTTATGCTGGTATAGTTTTACCGGTAAGCTTACTTACTAATGATAAAGTCTATATTAAAACCAGAGAAATTATTCTTAAATATTTTGATATAAAAGGTATTCTTGCATTACAGGATAATGCTTTTATGGCAACTGGAACAAAAACTATTATTCTGTTAATGCAAAGAAGAAATAATAATTATTGGGAACAAATCAAACTTGCTGTAAAGAATTTCTTTGATAATTACCATGATGTTACTGTTGCAGGAATAGAAAAAGCATTTTCTAAATTTGTAGAGATAAATTATGAAGATTTAGCTTTTGATGACTATATTTCTATTATAAAAAATAGTCCGACTGAAACAGCAAAACAAACAGAATTTTATGAGGACCATAATAGATTAGGCATTAATGAATTAAAGGCTTTAGAACAAGATAAAATGCTATATTTCTTTTTAGCTTATAATTCACAATTGGTGTTAGCAAATTCTGGCGAAAAAGCAGAAGAAAAACAGTTTTTAGGTTATGATTTTTCAAACCGCAGGGGTCAAGAAGGAATTAACA
>CANQOM010000162.1 GCA_947625445.1 Candidatus Gastranaerophilales bacterium | reverse complement strand
GGGGGGGGGGGGGGGGATTGACGCTCTTATAAATAACGCAGGCATTGCGTCTATGAATCACTTTTTATTGACACCTCTTTCTACTGCCAAAAAAGTTATGGATACTAATTTTTTTGCTCCTTTTGCGATGACAAGGGCATTTGTAAATTTATTAAAGAAATCTGAACATCCGAGAATAATAAATTTTTCAACAGTTGCTGCCGCATTTAATTTAGATGGTGAGCTTGCATATGCAGCATCAAAATCTGCAGTTGAATCTATGACTAAAATACTGGCAAAAGAACTTGCTTCCCTAAAAATTACGGTTAATGCGGTAGGCCCTGTTCCGGTTAAAACTTTTTTAACTGCTAATGTTCCTCCTGATAAAATACAAAATTTGTTAGATAGGCAAGCTATAAAACGATTTGGTGAATATGAAGATATTATAAATGTTATTGACTTCTTTATAAATCCCAAAAGTGATTTTATTACAGGTCAAATAATTTATCTTGGAGGAGTCAATAGATGAACATTGATTTTATAAAAGACAAAATTTCATCCTTTTCAGATGATATTGCAATTGTTTCAGAAAATAAAGAGATAACTTATAATGATATTCTTTCTGAATGGGAACGTGCAAGAAGGTTTTTAGCTGACAACAAAGTAAATGCCAGTTCTGTAGTTTCAATATTTGCAGATTTTACACCAAAATCAATTGCTATGTTATTTGCTTTAATAGAAATTAACGCAATTATAGTTCCTATATCTCCAATGGTGAAATCAATTGAAAGTTATATTAAAATTTCAGAGAGCGAATATTTTATTGATATTTCAGATGAAACCTTCAAAATAAAGAAAATAAATGTTCAAGTAAATCATCCATTAATTTTAAGTTTAAAAAAGAATGAAAATCCCGGTCTTATTTTGTTTTCTTCAGGGACAACAGGAGAACCAAAGGCGGCATTACATGATTTGACTTTTCTTTTGGAAAAGTTCAAAAAGAGCGGAAAACGATTATCTACTGTAACATTTTTATTATTTGACCATATTGGCGGATTTAATACAATGATGCATTCAATAGTAAATGGCGGAATGATAGCAACGCTTAAAAACAGAACTGCTGATGAAGTTTGTTCTCTTATTGAAAAATATAAATTACAACTGCTTCCTGCTTCTCCAACATTTATAAATCTTATATTGCTTAATAATTCATATAAAAAATACGATATTTCATCACTGGAGATGATTACATATGGAACTGAGCCCATGCCTGAAACTACACTTAAAACAATTCACAATATAATGCCGAATGTAAAACTTAAGCAGACTTATGGTTTATCAGAGGTAGGAATTATGCCAACAAAATCGGAAAATTCTTCTTCATTATGGATGAAATTAAGAAATGATGAAACATTCCAGACAAAAATAGTCGATGATATTTTATATATAAAATCTAAATCTGCAATGCTTGGTTATTTAAATGCTCCAAGTCCATTTGATAGTGAGGGATGGTTTAATACGAAAGACAAAGTAATACAGAAAGACGGATATGTAAAAATATTGGGCAGAACAACTGACTTAATTAATGTTGGAGGGCAAAAGGTTTATCCAGTTGAAGTTGAAAGTGTATTACTGGAAGCAGAAGGTGTTTTAGACGTAAGAGTGTATGGTGTTGATAATCCGATTATGGGGAAAGTACTTGAATCTGAAATTCAAGTTAATGATGAGAACAATAATAGAGATTTTATAAAAAAACTTAGAAATTTTTCAAAAGAGAAACTAGAATCTTATAAAATTCCGGTTAAATTTATTTTGACTACAGAAAATTTATACGGTTCAAGATTTAAAAAGAAAAGATAGTAAATATGAAGGCAAGTTTTAATAACATAAAAATTTCCGCAATATCAGCCGTAGTTGGTGATATATCTGTAAACATTGATGATGAATTAATGTATTATACTAATGAAAAACAAGTATTAAGGCTTAAAAAAAGTTTTGGTATTAATACAAGGTGTGTAGTAAACGATAAAATAACAAATTATGATTTAACAAAAGAGGCAGTATCAAAACTTTTTAACGAAAATAAATTAAAAGCTGATGATTTTGACGGAATAATATATGTTACACAAACTCCTGATTATTTGATGCCGGGAAATGCGCATATATTACACGGTGATTTTGGATTTAAAAAGGAATGCATTGCTTTAGATATAGAGCTTGGTTGTTCAGGATTTATCTATGGTCTGTTTATTGCTTTCCTTTTATGTAATTCTGGTATAGGGAAGAAGATTTTGCTTATTAATGGTGACACATTAAGTAAAACAATTAATGTAAAAAATAGAATCGATGCACCAATTTTTGGAGACTGCTCTTGCGCTACAGTGATTGAAAAATGTTCTGATTTAAATCCGACAAAATTTATTTTAAATACTGACGGACAAGGTTTTAATTTAATATACAGGAAAGCAGGAGGTTTTAGATATCCCTCCTCTGATTTAACCAGAAAAATAAAAATTGATGAAAATGGAAATGAGTATTCAGAAGAAGATTTTTATATGTCTGGTGCAGATGTATTTACATTTACATTGAATGAACAACCAAAATTACTTAAAAATATTTTAGAGTACGCAGAATTATCCATAAATGATATTGATTATTTTATTTTCCATCAGGCAAATAAATTTATAGTTGATAATATTGCAAAAAAGTGTGAAATAGAAGATAAAAAAGTTCCATGTGATGTATTTTCACTATACGGCAATCAGAGCGGAGCCTCAATACCCTGCCAGATATGCCAAGAATTTTCAAAAACAGAAAATAAAGAAACAATTAAAGTCTTATTACAAGGTTTTGGAGTCGGTTTATCCTGGGGTGGATGTATTACGGAATTTAAAAATTTAATCTGTTCTGAACCTTCAAAATATATTGGAGATAAGTAGTATGTCAAAAAAAGATATGAATATTTCAGGTAAATTTGTAAATTTAAGAGAAATTACTGTTGAAGATGCTCAATTTGTTCTTTCTCTCAGATGTAATGATAAAAAATCAAAATTTTTACATAAAACAGAATATGATATTTCTTTACAGGAAGATTATATTAAAAAATATAAAACATTAGATAATGAGTATTATTTTATAATTGAAAATAAATCCCATAAACCATTGGGGACAATAAGAATATATGATATTACAGAAGACAGTTTTACGGGCGGAAGTTGGTTAATGATTGATGGAGCTGAGCCATGGGAGGTTATTGAGGGTGAATCTTTAATGAAAAAATTCGGATTTATTACATTAGGATTTAACAAGTGTGTATTTGATGTTAGAAAAGAAAATAAAAAAGTAGTCAGGTATCATAAACTTACCGGTGCTAAAATAGTTGGAGAAAATGACATAGACTACTTTTTTGAATGTTATAAAGATGATTATTTAACTAATATCAAGAAATTTTTACCCTATGACTAATTTCATGAAATTTTAGAAAGCATTTTTATTTCTTTTAATTTATTTTTTACTATGAATTTATAAAACAAATATCTTAACTTATATACTAAAACTGCTAATGAAAATCTTTCTTGGAACCTTTTATTAAGCATTACATTCACGACAACACATTTATCATCAATAGTATTATAGTCAACTTCACCCTTTAAATTTTTGACAGAATGTGAATGTGGAATTACTTCGTATAATTTATTAATTCTGTTATCCCAGGCAGTTTTAGATTGTTCTGCTTCAAGAGAGTCTTGTTGTTCTTTTAATAATTCTTGAGCAAAATTTTTATCGTAAAGAACTTTTTTAGATATGCTAATCAATGAATCTGAATTTAAACAGTAACCTCTTGTGTTTCTTAGATATTTTAGCATTTTAAAAGCAGATTCAAGACAAGTTACCGGAGTATTAGCGCTAACTGCATCAATTGCTGCGGTAAATCCATGTATCGGATATGAGTCTATATATAGGTCAGCGGCCTGTAAATAATCAGAATACCTGTCATTATAGTTAATATAACCTAAAGGTATAATATGACCGTTTGTTTTTTTATTTGCCTTTTTCCATCTTTTATCTTTAAGGGAAGGACCAATTACATACCAGTATGTATAATCAT
>CANQOM010000161.1 GCA_947625445.1 Candidatus Gastranaerophilales bacterium | reverse complement strand
TCTGTTTTCTGATAAATTTCACCTATTTCCACATAAACTTCATCATTTGTTTTATCTAAAATTATTGCAGTTTTCAAGATATCAAGTGCGCTATCAGGGTCTTCATATACATTATAATATATTGTTGCAAGTGATTGACATACAATTGATGTCCATGTTGGCTCAGGGTTTTTATCAATAGCAAATTTATAGTGTTCACAAGCATCTTCAAACTGTTCTGCCCTGACAAGTGCATATCCTAATGCATTATGATAAAACGGATTTTCATAGTCTTTTTCTAATGCTAATTTAAAAGCATTAATTGAATTAATAATATCGTCTTTTTTTAAATAAAGATGTCCCAGTTCATAATAAATATTGGCATTATCTTCTTCAAGTTCAAGCAATCTCGTATAACAATCCATAGAAGTATCAATATCTTCAGGAAAGTATACTTGAGTAATTGTCGCAACTTTTACAAGCAGTTCTTTATTATATGGATTTGTTTCAAGAGCTCTGATATAAGAATTTCTTGCGAATGTAATATCTTTTTCTTTTATATTAATGTCGCCTATTTTTCTGTAATATATTTCGTCTCTGCCTATTGTATTAACTGCTTTATCATAAGTTTTTACTGCCATGGAATAATTTTTTGTTTTTTCAAGAATATTTCCTACAATATCAAACAACATAACGGAAATATTTTTTGAAAGATTTTTATAAAGCATTTTAACAGAGGGATAGTCAAGTGCAAGACTAAGGCCTCCTGAAATTGCATAGTATAAATATTTTGAAAAATCTTTTGCGTTAATATTTGAAGAATGCATTTTGTCTACGTATAAAGAGGCAAGAGAAAGTCTTGAACGGGCAGATTTGAATGGATTTAATTTTATTGCGGATTTAAATTCCGTTTCTGCTTCATCATATCTTTTGGCAAGCTCAAGAAAATAACCTGCATATATCCTTGCGTTAGGATTATTTGGTGATAGATTTATGGCAGATTTACACTGTTCTATTGCCGAAGATAAATTTATTTCACCTTTTGTCCATAATAATGAAGCAAGCCTATAGTATGCTTCAGATATTTCGGGATTAAATTTTATGGCATCAATATAATATTCAACCGCACTTTCTAAATCTGATTTTCTTCCTTTAATAAGAAATTCTTCATGATATTTTCTTGCATCTTCCATGCATTCTTGAGCCATTAGTCCAAAATTGGTAGTTTTTTCTTCTTTACAATTTTTGATTTTTTCTTCAAACATGTAATAATTCCCCTGCCTTTTATATCATCTGATAAATTGTAAAAAAATGAAACAATTTCGGCTTAAAATACTGCATATAGTCTACTCTGTTCAGCCTAGAAAAAATTTTTTATAACATGACAATTTTTTATTGTTAAATGTTTTTATATTTATAGGTAGTAAAAGTAAGGAGTAAAATATGCTTCCGACAAATATATCCATTGGAAATAATTGTAACTATCAATCAAAGTATGGTTCTGCATACCTTGGAAAAAGAAATAGTATACAATATCGTGATGAATATATGACAAAACAAAAAAAGAAAAGTAAAATACCTTCTCTGGTGGCGAAAGGTTTAGCAGCGCTGGGCGCTACTGTCTTATTAGTTAAAAACAGAGGAAAAATCGCAAAATTAGGTTCAACTTTATATGATAAAGGAAAAAATTTAGTAACAAAAGCTATAAGCTTTATTCCTAAAAAAATTAAATAATAAATATGTCAGGTGATAATATACAAAGTAGTAATATATTTAACTTGTTCCCAAAATATCAGTTGAGGGAACAAGTTAATGATGTGAATAAATCTACATCCCCTCAAAAAAAAGAATCTTTGGATGCTTTGGAATTAAAATCAAAAAAAAATAAAAGAAGAAAAATTCTTTTTGGTTCTACATTAGCATCTACTATTTTGACTGTTGGTCTGTTTAGTTTACTTATAGCAAAAGGTCCTCACGGAAGTTCTTTTAAAAAACTTTCAAATATTTCTGATAATATGGCTGATAAGCTATTTGAATCAAATGAAAATTCTTCTAAAAAATTATTAAAAAAATTAGTATTTTATACAAGAAAAGCAACAGGAAAAACTGTTGAAGTTTTAGAATCAGCTTCTAATTTTACTGCGATAAAAGATAAATTTTGCAATAAAATTTTTAGTAAAACGAAATTTACTAAGAAATTTGCAGAAGGTTCAACTTCTTATTTTAAAGGAATTGTAGATAAAACTTTAGGAAAAAAATATGACAAAGCAGAAGTAAAAGTGAAAGATATGACCTCACTTTTAAAACATTATAATATTAAAAAGTTAAACGGCATAGATGAGGCTCAAAAACTTCAGGAAGTAACAATTAAGGGTAAAACAAAGACACTTGGCGCTTGGATAGAACAATTGTCTGACAATACACAAAGACTGGAAACGATTTTTGATAAAAATTTCAGCTTGGGTGCAAGAAAAATGCGTGATAAAAAACGTCAAACACTTTTAAAAGATGTACCTGAAGCTATTGAAAATAAATTTTTTAAAGATAAGAAAAATTTATTTAACTTAAAAAACTATAAAGGTTATGTAACGGAAGAAGTAGCTTCAGGTGCGCAAAAAGAACTTGAAAAAGATATAATGAGTGCAAAAAAACAGGTAACTAACAATATTAGTGCGGTTCATGAACTTATTAAAAATAAAATAAACAGTATGTCGCAATACATTAAACCTGATGATGTTGAATCTTTGAATATACTTGATGTTATCAAGCAAAATCTTGAATCATTTAAAACTTGTTCCGGAATTAATGAATTAAGTGAAAGACAAGATATATCTGAAATTATAAAATCTAATCTTGAAAATTTAAAAAATGTAACTTCACAAAATAGTATTTATTCTAAGAAAGAAAAAAAATTACTTGAAAGCTATTTAAATAGTATCAAAAAAACTGTAAATTCAACGGTAAATAATCAATCAAAAGGTTCTGTTGAAGAAATAATGACAATTTTAAAAGGTTTAAATCAAAATTTTATAAAAGATACAAATAAAAAAATAATATCGGATTCTGAATATAAAGAGTTTGAAAAAATAGCAAAACAACTGGCAAAAAATATGGAAAAAGCTACAAACTTAGAAGCCGGAGAATATTTCTTAAAACAGGCAGAGCTAAAGGTTGGCTCTGCACCTACCGATGTTCTTTCGGTTTTGTTCCCCATAGGAGCAGGAACATTTGCTATTGCATCAAGTGATGATAAAGATGAGAGAATATCAAAAACTCTTACTACTTGTATACCTCTTGTTGGTACTTTTGCAACATTTGTATATGGTACTACAAAAATGTTCTCGGGTGCTAAAAATCTTCTGTTTACATTTGTTTCAGGTGCTTTATTGAGCAAAATGGGTTCTTATGCTGATGAATTATATAAAAAATATAAAAAGACAGGTTCTATAACAAGTTTTGTTAAAGATGAATACAATAATCTTGTTACTGATATTACTCCTAAAGATTTTCTTAATCAGACTGAATTAAAAGGCAAATAATCATTTATTTAACTGAGTTGAAATATAAGTTTTAATTATAAAATAATAAACATGAAGAAAATATTATCTTTATTTTTTTTATTTATTATGATTAATAACACTGCAAAAGCAGTGGATTTTGATTCATCTATAGATAGTAATATTAGAAAAACATATAATCTTGAGGAAAGTACACTGCCTCCGTTGCCAAATGAAGAGGCTTCACAACCGGTTGAAATAAAAACTCCAAAATAT
Source organism: Candidatus Gastranaerophilales bacterium (assembly GCA_947625445.1). Classification (GTDB taxonomy): domain Bacteria; phylum Cyanobacteriota; class Vampirovibrionia; order Gastranaerophilales; family Gastranaerophilaceae; genus Avigastranaerophilus. The sequence continues at coordinate 358 of CANQOM010000161.1, read as the reverse complement.
TCACCTATAGGTAAAACTTTTACATTGAAAAGAGGAACCAAATTAAACCTTCAACTAAGTAAAACGATTACGGACAGGACAAAAGAAGGAGCTAAAGTCTCTTTTATATTAGTTAACGGAATAACAACCATAGAAGGTCAGATAATTCCTTCAGGAACAATAGTAAAAGGAACAATAACCGATTCTCATACACCGCAATTGAGTGGTAACGGAGGGCTTATTGAATTAACTGTTGATGAAATTTATTTTAACGGAATTATGTCACAGATAAATACTAAGATAGCATCTGTTAATTCAAAAAAAGTGTTTTTAGGTAATATTAAAGGTAAACGTTCATATTGGAATAATTTTTCAAAAG
>CANQOM010000160.1 GCA_947625445.1 Candidatus Gastranaerophilales bacterium | reverse complement strand
GCAATAGCATCAATGCTTGCATTTGAAGAATATGATACAGTAATTGCTTCAAGAATGCTATCTAATGCGCTAGAAGGCGGAATGCCTTTATATAAATATATTGCTAACAAATTTTTAACTGCTTTTGAAAATTTATTCTTAGGTCAGCATTTATCTGAATATCATACAGGTTTTAGAGGCTTTAAAAGAAATATTCTTGAAAATTTACCATTAGAATCTTGTAATGATGATTTTGTATTTGATAATGAAATGTTGGCTTTAATATGCTACTACGGATACAAAATAGGTGAAGTAAGCTGCCCTACTAAATATTTTCCTGAAGCTTCTTCCATTAACTTTATGCGCTCTTGCAAATACGGTTTCGGAGTTTTAGGGGTTAGCTTAAAGTATTTTCTGGCTTATACAGGTATTTATAAATCTAAAATATTTAAAAAAGATGCTAAAAAGCTTGATATAAATTCAGAATTACCATACTTCCATAAACAAGAAAATAAATAATAAAAAAACTCTCCTTTTAAAAGGAGAGTTTTTTATTTAATTTTTTCAAATTAATTATATTTTTAAAGGATACGGAGCAACTTGTGAGCCATTATTGTCTTTTGCACTGCCGGTATTAAATTCCCAACCGTCAAGTACAACTAATTCTGTACATTTTTCATGATCACTTCTGCATGCATCAACAATTTGTTGTCTTGTACAAGTAGTTCCATCTTCTGAACAACCTCTGGGTATTAAATCACCACTATTTCCACTACCTCTTCTTGCAACAAATGAGAATCTATCCCTTCCCGCTTCGTTAGGTCCTTTAAGACCGTTTAAGTCAAATGTGAATATAAAAGCATTGTCACTTGCTGCAATTATCATATAAGTACCATCATCAAGTCTTACAACTTCACTAGCAGCATTATTAGTGTTAATTGCAGGAGATGTCGATGAGCTTCCCGAACTTCCTGTACTACCGGAACCACTTGTTGACGCATTAGGTCCGCTTGAACTCATACCACTATTACTATTAGTAGACTCAAAAGCTTTCGAAGTAGCAAAATCTGCACTTTTTGAACCTTTTAAAGTATCTTTTAAGTATGAATTATAAAAAGAAGCATTACTTCCCATAGACGGAGTCCACTTATTAATTGGCAAGTTTATATTTTGTTCTGTAAGTTTAATAGCAGAAGATAAAAGGCTATAACCTTTCTTTAATTTTGTAGCATATTCAACTTTTTTATGGTTCCCCATAACCATAGGTACAGTCAAAGCTGCTATAATACCAATAATAGTAAGGGTTACAAGTACTTCGGAAAGAGTAAATGCTTTTTTCTCTTTTCTTAATGTTTTCTCATAATTTTTAAACATATTATAATCTCCTTAAAGTTTACTATGTATAGTATATATACTACCATTTTTTATTATTATGTGCAATCATTATATTTTGGGACTTATACATAATTTTTCACCAAATATGCTTAAAATATAGTCATAACATCATGCAGAAACCATTTCGGCATCTTTACATTCTTAGACTCTTAAACACATTTGTTTTGTTATAGCTGATAGGTTCATTAATTTATCCTATCAGCTCAATAATTCGCTTATATAGTTCAGGGGTGAGAGATTTTGCTATTTTTATGAAGTTTAATTATGAGTCAGTATATTTTAAAGGCAAGGTAATTATAAATGTTGTATATCCTTCTTTAGAAGAATCAACAGCAATATTACCATTATGTGCAAACATAATTTGCCTTGCAAGATAAAGTCCTAAACCTGTTCCTGCTTTTCTAAACTTTGAGTGTCCCTGATAATACTTATTAAAAATTAAATCCAAATCCTCTTGAGAAATTGATGTCCCTTTATTAGTTATTGATACCTTTAAATTATTATTGTCTACAACTGTTTCAATATCTATTGGTTCACATGGAAGACTGAATGTTAATGCATTTTGTACTAAGTTTTTTATTACTCTTTTTAATTGAAATTCATCAAAATCAAGATGTAAGTCCTCTGTATTATTAATATTCATATTTATATTATGATTTGATTTTAAAACTATTGGTGTCATCTCATTTATTATTGATTTAATAAATTCATTAAAATTATTTTTTGAAATCTTAAGTTCAAGTTTTTTCTGGTCTAACTTATAAGTTTCAAGAATATTTTCAATTAAATCTTTTAATTCTTGATTAGAAGTTTTCATCAGGTTCAATATTTCACTCTGTTTATCGTTCAAATCTCCGAATCTGCCTTCCAATAAAAAGTTTAAAGAATTTAATTCGGCAATAACCGGCACTTTCATATCATGAGTCAAAGTAGCAACAAATTCTTCTTTAAAAAGCTGAAGTTGTTTTTCTTGTTTCAATATTTCTTCAAGCGACAAATTCTTTTTTGAAAGTGCATTTTGATACTCCTTTATCATTAGTTCTCTGTCATTTATAGTCTCCAAAAGCCTATTTATGGAATTTTCAAGTTCTTTTAAACAAAAATTATTAACTCTAATGTTAATATCACCGTATCTTGCCCTTCTAAAAGCTTGAGATGCCTTTAATACATCACTTTTTATTCTTTTATATTTTTTTAATAAAAGATATAAAAGCAGACTTGACAATATAATCAGACAAATTAATACTAATATAATTAATTTTAATAACATAAAAAAATTATAACATAACTCAAAAAAAGAGGCTGACAATATAGTCAGCCTCTTAAATATACTCAATAATACTATTTAACCATTTGGCTCATAACTTCTTCAGCAAAGTTATCTTGTCTTTTTTCAAGTCCTTCACCTAAAGTCCAACGTATAAATGAATTAATTTGAAGTTTGCCGTTAATATGTTGTTCAACAGTTTGGTCAGGGTTTTTAACAAACTGTTGTTCAAGTAAGCATTTTTGAGCCATAAGCTTATTAACACGTCCTTCAACAATTTTTGCTCTAATATTTTCAGGTTTTTTAGCTAAATCTTCTTTGCCCATTTCAATTCTTGTTTCTTCATCAATTACTTCTTGAGGAATCTGATTTCTTGAAACAAATTCAGGAGCAGAAGAAGCTATATGAAGTGCAATATCTTTAAGAAGTACTTCATCTTGAGCGGAAGCTGAAATCAAAACACCGATTTTACCGTTATGTACATATGTAGCTAAGTCACCTTGTAATATTTCAAATCTTCTAATACTTATTTTTTCACCAATAGTAGCAATTTTATCTTTTACTACATCTTCTATTTTCATATTACAAGAAGAACAAACCGAGTTATTTAATTCACCCATATTTGCCGGTTTTGTAGCTACAATATGTTTTGCTATATTATTAACAAAAGCTTTAAAGTCTTCATTTTTAGCAACGAAGTCTGTTTCACAGTTAATTTCGACTATAGCACCTACATTATTTTCAATATAAGTAGCAACTAAACCTTCAGCTGCAATACGATTTTGCTTCTTTTCAGCAGAAGCAATACCTTTTTGTCTTAAAAATTCCATAGCCTTTTCAATATCACCGTCACATTGTTCTAGTGCTTTTTTTGAATCCATAAAACCTGCACCGGTTTTTTCTCTAAGGTCTTTAACCATAGCTGCTGTTATTGTCATAATAATTAATCCTTTCAAAATTATTCTTCAACCGTAGCAACTGTTTCTTCTTGTACTTGTTCAGTTGTTTCTTCTGCGGTTGTGTTTTCTTCTTCAACACCTGCATCTTCTGCTTTTATTGCTTGTACTTTTGACATTTGATTAGCCTTGTTTTCTCTTAATTGTTTACCTTCAAGCACTGCATCTGCAAGTTTTGAACATATTAATTTTATTGATCTTATTGCATCGTCATTTCCGGGGATAATATAGTCTATGCCATCAGGGTCTGCATTAGTATCTGCAAGACATATAACCGGAATATTTAATTTGTTTGCTTCTGCTATAGCAATAGCTTCTTTCTTTTGGTCAATAACAATAAGAATATCAGGCATACCTCTCATTTCTTTAATACCGCCTAATGTTTTTGTTAACTTTGAAAGTTTTCTCATTGTTTGAGCAATCTCTTTTTTAGGGAGCTTGTCTAATTGACCTGAATTCGAAAATTCTTCAATTTCTCTTAATTTATTAACTCTGCCTCTTATTGTTTCAAAGTTAGTAAGCATACCGCCTAACCATCTTCTGTTGACATAGTATGCACCT
>CANQOM010000159.1 GCA_947625445.1 Candidatus Gastranaerophilales bacterium | reverse complement strand
GGGATTTTATAAATTATGCCAAAACTCACGGAATACCAGTAGGTCCGGGAAGAGGTTCCGCAGCAGGAAGCCTTGTAGCATACTCTTTAGGCATTACAGATTTAGACCCGATTAAGCATCATCTCTTGTTTGAAAGATTTTTAAATCCTGAACGTGTATCAATGCCTGATGTTGATATTGACTTTGGGGACGGTAGAGAACGTGTTATTGACTATGTTACGGAAAAATACGGGAAAGACAAAGTTTGTCAAATTATTACATTCGGAACACTTTCCGCTAAAGCCGCAGTTAAAGCCGTAGCAAGAGTTATGAATCTTCCTTTTGAAATTTCAAATAGAGTCAGTCAGTTAATTCCTTCAGAAGTAGGCATGACAATTTCCAAAGCGTTGGAAGTTTCTCAGGATTTTAAAAAAGTATATGATGAAGATGCAACTTTAAGACATATTATTGATGAAGCTATAAAAATAGAAGGTTTAAAACAAAATACGGGAATGCACGCAGCAGGAGTAATTATAGCACATCAACCGCTAGACGAAATATGCCCCGTCCAATTTGCAAAAGAAGGAAACGTAATAACCGAATATCCAAAAGAAGATTGCGAAAAAATCGGACTTCTTAAAATGGACTTCTTAGGGCTTAAAAACTTAACAATCATTATGCAAACTCTTGAACTTGTTAAAAAGTTAAAAGGTATTGATATTGACATAAATAATATACCTTTAGATGATGCTGAAACGTATAAAATGCTTATGAAAGGTGAAACAGACGGGGTATTCCAATTAGAATCTTCAGGCATGAAAAAGCTTGTAAAAGATTTAAAGCCATCTGTATTTGAAGATTTAGGCGCTTTAGTTGCATTATTCAGACCGGGACCTTTGGAATCAGGTATGGTTACCGATTTTGTTAAAAGAAAACACGGTCAACAAGAAATAAAATATGCTCATCCTCTATTAGAATCCGTATTAAAAGATACATACGGCACAATTGTATATCAGGAACAGATTATGCAAATATTCCAAGTTCTTGCAGATTACTCTTTAGGCGAAGCAGACATGGTTCGCCGTATGATGGGTAAAAAGAAACTTGAAGAAATGGCAAAACAAAAAGCACGTTTTGTTGAAGCTGCAGGAAAAAAGGGGATGACAGAACAAGCGGCAAATGAACTTTTTGAGCAAATAGAAAGTTTTGCAAAATATTGTTTCAACAGGTCGCACTCAGCTGCATATGCTTTTGTTTCTTATCAAACTGCATATTTAAAAGCTCATTACCCGGTTGAATATATATGTGCAATGCTATCAAATTCTAAAGATGACCTTGATAAAATTCAGTTATATATTTCAGAAGCTCAAAGACTCGGTATAAAAGTTTATCCACCTGATATAAATAAATCTAAGTCTGAATTTTATACTGACGGTACAAATATAAGATTTGGCTTAAATTCTATAAAAGGAATAGGTGATGCGGTACAACAAGAAATCGCCGAAGAAAAAGAAAAAGACGGTGATTATAAATCAATAGCAGATTTAGCACAAAGAATCAATCCTAAAATAATCAACAGAAAAGCACTTGAAAACCTTGCAAAAGCCGGTGTATTTCTTAGTCTTCTTCCGTCAAGAAAACAAATGTATATTAATATTGAAAATATTTTAAATGTTGCAACAAAAGAAACAGAAGCTAAAGAAATGGGGCAGGTAAGTCTATTTGCGGGTATAAACCCCTCAGGGAGCGGAAGCAGTTATCAAATGCAATCTTTTGAACTTTATGGAACTGACGAAGAATTTACTGATAAAGAACTTCAAGAATTTGAAAAAGAATACATGGGATTCTATTTGACATGTCATCCGTTAGAAACAATCAGAACGAAATTACCTTTTCTCACGACACATACTATTGAGGAGCTCAAAGAGGTTCCGAATGATTCCTTTGTAACTCTTTGCGGAATTTTAAGTACCGTCAGAAAAATTCCCACTAAAAAAGACCCTACAAAATATTTGAAATCGGGCATTTTAGAAGATTTATCAGGAGAAATCCCTTTTGTTGCATTCCACAGAACTCTTGAAAAATTTAATTCTTTTATTGAACCTGAAAAGAAAGTTATAATTTCAGGCAAATATCAAAAAAAAGAAGATGGTCAAACTCAAATTATTATTGAAAATATCAAACCAGTTGAAAACAGTAATATTGTTACTATCTCAATAAATAAAGAATTATCATATGAAAAATTAATAGCATTAAAAGATGTTTTGAGTAATTACAAAGGTTCAGACCCTTTAGTATTCAAAACAACAGAAAACGGAGAAGAAACTAAAGTATTAACATCTTCAAGTTTTTGGATAAATGCTTCAAATGACTTTGCGCATAATATTGAAAAGAATTTTTCAAATGATCTTGAAATATCAATTAACTCGCTGGAGTAAATTCAGAAGGTATTTTGAAATCAATATTTTTGCATAGAACAGAATATTTTTGGTAAACGGCTTCAGGATTTTTTCTTGCTTCGTCTATTTTATCGGAAAGTGAAACAAACATTTTACCTAAATCCGGGTCGAATTGAGTACCAATGCAACGTTCAATTTCAGCCATTGCAACTTCATGCGAAAGCGCAGTTCTGTATGGTCTTGTTGAAGTCATTGCATCATAAGTATCAGCCAGAGCAATAATACGTCCTGCAAGCGGAATCTCAGTACCTTTTAATCCTTCCGGATATCCTCTTCCATCCCACTTTTCGTGATGTGACTTTACCCACGTCGATATCATTTTTAAACTTTTTATATTTAAAACTATTTTTTCACCGATTGAAGGATGAGATTTCATTACCATAAATTCTTCATCAGTTAATTTCCCGTTTTTACATAATATATTTTGTGGAATTACAATTTTCCCTATATCATGCAATAACCCTGCTATTTCTATATTTTCTAAATATTCTTCATCCAAATTTAATTCTCTTGCAAGTATCATAGAATAAAGGGTAACTCTGAGTGAATGTCCGTTAGTATATGAATCTCTTGTATCCAAAGCATTCGAAATTGCTCTAATTGTTTTATAAAATAAATCTCTTAATTCAGAATAAAAAATCTTATTATGAGAAGCTAAAATATATTTATCTATTCCATTTTCTACCGCTATTTTTAACTCTTCAGGTTCAAACGGTTTAAGAATATACTGATACAAATCACAATCATTAATAGCAGAAACTATAATATCCGTATCAACATGCCCGGTTAAAAGAATTTTTATTATCGAAGGATTTATTTTCCTTACTTCTTTTAAAAACTCTGTTCCTTCCATTTGAGGCATTTTTTGGTCTGAAACTATCAATGAAATTTTATCACCTTGGTTTTTTACAACATCCAAAGCTTCTATACCATTATGGGCAGTTATAATATTATAACCTCCCCTAAGGGTTCTTTTTAGTAATTGTAAATTATTTTCTTCATCATCTACTATTAATATTGTTTGCTTTTCATCATTTAATATATTAACAATTGATTCTAAACTTTTTTCTAAATTTTCTGAACTCATTACTTAACCACCAATTTATTTAATCCGGTTTTAAATTTTCGTCAACTCGTTGTTGTCCTTTAACGCTTATCTTTATGAATCATTCACCATTATTAATCAGTTTATTATCTACGATAGATTTATGATTCCGTTTCATTAAAATTTTATAGGACATTTATTCTATCGTCTATATTTTTATGACTCTTTAGATTATTATAGCATTTTTTTACAAAAGTTTACAGTAGTTATGAATTTCTATTAATAATTTAAGATTTAAATAAAATTATCCTATAATATTATCATCAAAGGAGAATGAGTAATATGTTAAACGGAAAAAAGATAGTGGTCGTTATGCCTGCATATAATGCAGAAAAAACTTTAGAAAAAACTTATAACGAAATATACAAAGATATTGTTGATGAAATTATTTTGATTGATGACAAATCAAGTGATAATACAAAAGATTTAGCAAAAGATTTAAACATAACAACTATAGTACACAAAGAAAACAGAGGATATGGAGGAAACCAAAAAACATGCTATACTGCAGCTTTAAAATCAAATGCGGATATAGTAATAATGCTTCATCCTGACTATCAATATTCTCCAAAATTAATACCGGCAATAGCATCAATGCTTGCATTTGAAGAATATGATACAGTAATTGCTTCAA
>CANQOM010000158.1 GCA_947625445.1 Candidatus Gastranaerophilales bacterium | reverse complement strand
GGTGCAGTTGATTTAAACGGAAGAGAAGTTGTATCTACTATATATGACAAGATAGAAGAAACTTCAGGTCAATATTTTAAAGTTAAACATAATGGCAAATGGGGTGCTATAACTTTTAGAGGAGAAGAGGCAGTACCGATAAAATACGGTCCGCTTCAAGTTAATAAATATATAAAAGCATTATATTAATAAATTTAAAGAAAGCCCCCGAAAACAGGGGGCTTTTTTCATGTTTGAACTACAATAATAAATAAATACAGGAAGAAATATGGAACATACAAAGTATTCAGCAGTAATTATAGGTAGTGGTATAGCAGGATTATTTGCAGCAATAAAATTGCATAAAGAAGCAAATCTGCCGGATGGCATTTTAGTAATTACAAAATCAAAACTAATAGAGTCAAATTCAAAATATGCACAAGGCGGTATGGTATGTGTTATGCCCGAAAATAAGCTGGATTCAACAATGCTTCATATAGAAGATACAATAAAAGCCGGTGCAGGTCTGACTGATTCTAAAGTTGCAGAATTTATATCTGAGAAAAGTGCTCAAGTTGTAAAAGAATTACAAAGCTTTGGTGTCGATTTTGACAGAGATGAAAATAATAAATTAAAATTTACCAAAGAAGCAGCTCACAGTGTTAACAGAATATTGCATGCCGGCGGAGATGCTACCGGTTTTTGTATTGAAAACGCATTGGTGGAATATTTGTTATCACAAAAAGATATTCAAATATATGAAGAAACATTAGCGGTTGAATTGTTAACGGATAAAAACAATGTAAATCGTGGTGTTATTACATATAACTATATTAAGGATGAATATAAATTTATAGAATCACCTGCCGTTATAATAGCAACAGGTGGCGTAGGGCAGTTATATAAATATACGACAAATCCTGATATAACGACAGGAGATGGAATAGCTTTGGCATACAGAGCAGGTGCAATAGTAAAAGATATGGAATTTATTCAATTCCATCCGACGGCATTTGCTCTATCTGATAAAGGTACAATGTTTCTGATATCGGAAGCGGTAAGAGGCGAAGGTGCAAAACTTGTAGATGCTTCGGGAAATAGGTTTATGCATAATTATGATGAGAGAGAAGAACTTGCGCCAAGAGATATTGTAACAAGGGCTATATATAGTGAAATGTCTAAAACCGGTGTAAAAAATGTGTATCTTGATGCAACTCATATTCCGGAAAATATATTTGAAAAAAGATTTCCTACTATTTATGGAACTTGTAAAGAATACAATATTAATCCTTCAAAAAATTATATTCCTGTTTCACCTTCCGCACATTATTATATGGGAGGAATAAAAACAAAAGTTAACGGCGAAACATCTGTTAAAGGATTATATGCAATCGGAGAAGCTTCTTGTACGGGTTTACATGGTGCTAACAGACTTGCTTCTAATTCTATATTGGAATGTGCGGTAACTGCTTTTGAATTGGTTAATCATTTAAAGTCTATTAATCTTGAAAGTACGTATTCGTATGATTCAAATGTAGAAAAACTTATAAATAACTATGATTCTGATATAAATCAAGATTCTTCACTTGATATTGAAAATACAATCATAAGATTAAAGTCTTTAATGTGGAATAATGCAGGAATAGTTAGAAATAAAGAAAATTTAGACTCTGCATTGAAAGAAATAAAAGATATTTCTAATGAGTTTTTATATAAATATAAGTGCCCTGACAGAAAGGCCTATGAATTAAGAAATATGCTTATAATATCACAATTGATTGTTGAATTTGCACTTCAAAGAAGTGAATCAAGAGGTGCTCATTATAGAGAAGATTATCCTCAAACTGATGATATAGCATTATCAAATGAAAAAACAATATTAAAATGTATGAAAGGGTAATTATGACAAAAGGTTTACTTCAGAAATTTGTAGTAGAAGAACATGTAAAAAATGCACTTAAAGAAGATATAGGTTTTGGAGATATAACTACGGATTTTTTAATTGATTCTGATAAAGATATAACTGCATATCTTAAAACTCGAGAAGATGGCATTTTATGCGGTATAGAAGTATTTAAAACTGTATTCCGAATATTATCAGAAAATATTGAAATAAAGGTAATGTTTTCAGATGGTGATTCAATAAAAAAAGGGGATACAATCGCAATATTAAAAGGTAGTGCGAGAGCAATATTAAATGGAGAAAGAACTGCACTTAATTATATACAAAGAATGAGTGGAATAGCAACGGAAACAAAAAGGTATCAAGATGCAATTGGAAATTGTAAAGCAAGAATAACTGATACCAGAAAAACTACTCCCGGCTTTAGAATGTTTGAAAAATATTCGGTATATATCGGAGGTGCAAGACTTCACAGGTTTAATTTGTCTGATTGTGTTATGTTGAAAGATAATCATATACAATATGCCGGAGGTTCTATTGTTGATGCGGTTAATAAAATTCGTACAAACCTTTCACATACCCATAAAATAGAAGTTGAATGTGATACATTTGAGCAGGTTAAAGAGGCCTTATTGGCTAAAGCCGATATAATAATGCTTGATAACATGAGTTGTGATTTAATGAGACAGTGTGTTAGTGTTATAGGAGATAAAGCATTGATTGAAGCAAGCGGAAATGTTACTATAGAAACAATTTCTGATATTGCCAAAACGGGTGTTGATGTTATATCCTCCAGTGCTATTGTTGCCAAGGCTAAAACTTTAGATATTGCTTTAGATATGTAATATTAGGAGACTACATTGAATATAGTTCTGTTTATTAAACAGGTACCTGATACTAATGATGTTAAATGGACTGAAAAGAATAATATTGATAGAACAAGAATGGAAAGCATTTTAAATCCTGTCGACAGACAAGCAATAGAATGTTCTTTATTCTTTAAAGATAAATATAATGCTCATATAACTGCGATTTCTATGGGGCCCGGCAGTGCAAAAGCAATTTTATCAGAGGCTCTTGCAATGGGTGTTGATGATGCAATTTTATTAAATGATTCTCTTTTTATGGGGTCTGATACTTGTGCTACTTCAAGAGTTTTATCTTCAGTTATAAAAGAAAAACTTCCTCAAACAGATTTAATAATTTTCGGACAAAGTGCTATTGACGGTGAAACTTCTCAAACAGGTCCTTCAGTTGCTGCACGATTAAATTTACCTTTTGTTACTCATATTAATAAGATTATATCTTATGAAGACGGAAAAATTTCTTTAACATCTGATACGGAGACTAAAATAGTTGAATATAAAATACAAACTCCTTGTGTTATATGTGTAAATAATTTTTCTGTTGAACCGAGATTGGCTAAAATAGGTGGATATATTAAAGCTCAAAATTATAACATTCCTGTTTATAAACATAATGATTTAAATTTAAATCCCTTAGAAACGGGAATAAAAGGCTCTCCTACTTGGGTAAAAAATGTTTATAAAAGCCCTGAGGGTAGAATTTGTTCTTTTATAGATATTAATGATAAAAATAATTGTTATGAAAAGATTCGGGAATTAATAAATGAAGCGAGGTCTTATAATGAATAATATTTTAATATATTCTGAATTGAATGAAAATTATATTATTAGACCTGTTTGTTTTCAACTAATTTCTAAAGCATATGACTTAAAACAAAAATTAAAAGACTCAAAGATAACAGTATCGGTTATAGGACCTTTAATCGATTATGGCAATATTATTTCAGAATTACAAGAATATGGTGCTGATGAAGTTATTATAGTTGCAGACGATAAATTAAAACAATACAATAACTCTTATTATCCTGAAATTTTTTTACGAATTGCTAAAAAATGTGAGCCTCAAATAATTTTATTAGGAGCTACTCAGGAAGGAAAAGAAATTGCATCTTACACTTCAACAAAGTTAGAAACCGGATTGACTGCTGATTGTACAGATTTAAATATAGATTCAGAAGGCAAACTGGTTTCAACAAGACCTACATTTGGTTCTCAGTTGATTGCTGATATTATGTGCAGAACATTTCCTCAAATGGCAACAGTTCAAGAAAATGTTTTTAAGTCACAAAAACATTATAGTGATATAAATGTAATATATGAGACTGTAGATTTGTCTTCATTTGAAAATAAGATAGAAATAACAGAAACAAAATACAAAGTTGCTTCTTCTTTAGATGTTTCAAGTGCAGATTTAATAGTTTCTGGCGGGAGCGGAGCGGCAAG
>CANQOM010000157.1 GCA_947625445.1 Candidatus Gastranaerophilales bacterium | reverse complement strand
CTCCAAAGTTCTTCCAGCTTGTTTTCTATCGGGGTTCCGGAAAGCGCCAATTTGTGCTGACCGTTTAACATTTTTACCGATTTAGCCGTTATTGATTCAGGATTTTTTATATTTTGTGATTCATCTAAAATTATATATCTAAATTCATATTTTTTTAGTTTTTCTATATCCCGTCTTATAAGGGCGTAACTTGTTATTATAATGTCATATTTTGGGATTTCCGTAAAATGTTCTTTTCTTTCACTTCCGCTTAATTTAAGGCATTTTAATGACGGAATAAATTTTTGAATTTCGTTTTCCCAGTTAAATACGACAGATGTCGGGCAAATAACTAAATTTGGTGCTTTTTTATCTTTTTCTTTAGTTTTTTGTAGAAGAGTAAGCGCCTGGAGTGTTTTTCCTAGCCCCATATCATCCGCAAGTATTCCGTTAAGTCCGTATTTATATAAAAACCATAACCAGCTGAAACCTTTATATTGATATTCCCTTAATTCTGCATTAACGCCTTTGGGTAAAGGTGCATTATCCATTGTGGAAAATGTGGATATTTGCTTCCAAAATGTTGAAAATTTACGGCTCATTTTTAATTTAAAGCCAAGATTTTGCATTTCTGATAATAATCCGGCACGGAATGTTTTTACAATATATTTATTATCATCATTTTTATAAACATCAAAAGTATTAAAAGATTTTAATAATGAGAATATGTCAGGGCCCGGAACTTCAACAAATCCATAATTTTTTACCCTTAAATACTTATCTCCTTCAACAATTAAATCATATATTTCTTCAAAAGAAATTTCTTCATCTCCGACTTTTCCGTATAAAGATACTTCAAAACTATCAGTAGTATCTAATGCAAAATCAATATCCGCAATCATCTCAAAAGGTTTTGGTGATAGTTTAAAGAAAGTCATATCATCTTTTTCTTCAAACTTCCATCCGTCACCTGCCTGTTTTAAATAATAATTATAAAAATCTATAGCATTTTCTTTTTCTATTGCAAGATTATTTGTTTGCATAGGAGCAAATTTGCAAGCAAGAAGCATTTGATATGCTCTTTCTTCATGTTCGATATTACGTTTTACCCAGTATAATAAATCTTCTTTTGGTTTTTTTATAGTAACATAAGGACTTTTTGATGCTGATTTTGAATAAGCAACTCTTGTTCCGTCATAATCAAATTCTAATTCCGCTTTTAATGCTCCGTCGTAATCCAACCCCATTGTAACTATATTTAAAGGTGGTCTTTGCTCTAATGTTAGTTTATCTATTATTTCAGAAACTTCACAAGGTATTAATTTTCTTAATTTCGGAAGTTCTTCATATAAAAACTTTGCTCCGTCCGCATCTTTTACATCAGTAAATGTTGATTTTATTAAATTTTGAGGCAACGCAGATAATGCAACATTTATAGGAAATATTTTATTTTTATATCTGCCCCATTTTAGCTGACGTGAAAAGTATCTTACTTCTTCAAACGGAATAATATCATCTTTGTCAGGTCTTTGCCAATATAAAGATAACAAGACATTTCCTACCATTGAAAAATTAACGGATAGTGATAATTTCCATTCATCAGGGCAGAATTGTAGTTTTTGTTTACTTTTACCGTCTATTACATCATCGGCTTTTGATAACAGTTGGAAGAAACTATCAAATTTAGCAATAGGAATATCATACCATCCCGCTTTTTTATCCAATCTTGAAGTTTTCATTAATTGTTGAAATATAGCTAATTCTACTTTTTGTGAATTATTTAATTCAAAATTAGAATCAGCTTTTTGTGCGGCGATAAAAAGTTTTAGTATTGCTTCTAAATCTCTTATAACTTTACCTGTATTTCTGTCCATTACAAGGATAGAAAAGAAATTTTGTCTTCTTTTAGCGTTAAAGTGAAAAATATATCCGCCTAATGGATTAGGATTCATTATTGTTTCACTGTCGGAATAATCAGGTTTAATTTTAAATCTTCTTAACATATAATTGTCATATATGTGTTCGTCAATTGCTTTTAAACCTACTGCTATTGCATGTTTGCACCACTTTTCTTTTAAAGGACAAGAACATGTTGGTTCAACACCTGTTTTCTTAAACTTTAACTCAACGTCATAAAATGATTTAAAATTACCCTTTACTTTTGCTTTTATATCTGATTTTCCTACCTCAAAAGATGCCACCTGCTCTTTTTGGTGGTATTCGTACCCTCGTCTCCAGCTACCCGGCGTGGAATTATCTTTTAAATACTTAAAATTAAAATTACAAACAGTCATGAAATCTCTTGTAGTAAATCTGCAAAAAAATATATAACTTATATTTATATATTGAGCAGTAACAACCTTAACTTATATTCTACAATGTCTATTATACATTAAATTAAAAAAAAGGCAATATTATTTATAAATCGTTATTAACTGATTATAACTGCTATTATCCAAATTTTAATGTTAAAATTAATTTATGAATATAGAAGATAAAATATTTAACAGATTTTCGCCCGAGCAAAATAAGCTTGAAAAGTACGGGTTTAATAAAAATAATAATACATTTATAATTGAAAAACTTTTTAAAGATAATTTGTTTAAAGCGGTAATTCAAGTAAATCAAAATGGTAGTGTTGTAGGTAAAGTCTTTGATATGGAAAATAATGATGAATTTTTACCGCTTAGAATTGAAAATAATCAAGGCGCTTTTGTTGGTGAAATTAAAACCGAATATGAAATTATTCTTAAAAATATAAGAGATAACTGCTTTTCAAAAAACTATTTTATATATCCTCAATCAAACAGAATAACTAATCTTACTATAAAAAAATACAACAATAGGCCTGAATTTTTATGGGATAAATTTGAAGGTTCTGGTATTTTTAGAAATCCCGATACAAAAAAATGGTATCTTGCTATTTTAGATGTTGACAGAGGAAAGCTTCAAAAAAACAAAAAAGGAATAATAGAGGTTGCTAACCTTAAATTGGCACCTGAAAAAATAGAAAATTTACTGAAACAAAAGCATTTTTATCCTGCTTATCATATGAATAAAAAATATTGGATTAGTATAATTCTTGATGAATCTGTTTCTGATATTAAAATTATGGAGTTACTTGAAGAAAGCCATAGTTATAGCTTACATAAATAATAAAAAGGAAAGAATATACATAAAAAACAAATAAAAGAAAAAAGAAGAAATTGGAAGAAATAATTGCAGAAGATAAAAAATTAGTGTAATTTAATTTTGCAATTTATCAAGCAAATTTTTAATCTCATTAATTTTTTCTTTTGCATCATCTCCCGTTAGTGATGAAGCGACACAGTTTTCAAGATGAGTTTTTAAAATGTTGCTCTCAACTCTTTTTATTGCGGATTGAACCGCTTTTAATTGAATAATAATATCAGGGCAGTATCTTCTGTCCTCAATCATTTTTTTAATACCCTCAAGCTGTCCGATTGCTCTGTTAATCCTTGGAATTTCAGCTTTATGACAGGGATGATTATTTGAATTTTCTTTTTTCATAAGCCTATTATAACATAAAAAGAGGCTTTCGCCCCTTTTTATTCCTCTTTTTTATCTGCACAATCAGGACAGTTGCAAGTTTCACCGTCACATTGGCAGTTATCACCACAAGTGCAGTTTTCGCACTTACATTTTGGATTAGAACACTTTGCCATATTTAATCTCCTTGGTTTTTTATATTTTTATTATACCCCATGGGGGTATATTTGTCAAGTGAAGCATGATTAATTTTGCGTATATGCAAAATATGTCTGCAATATTAATTTAAATTAAAACTATGGATAAATTTCTTGTTAGTTTAGGAAAAAGAATTAAAAATTTAAGAACTTCTAAAAAATTGACATTAGAAGCTCTTTGTTATCCTAACGGTTTAGAACCTTCAACGGTTTTAAGAATTGAAAAGGCACAGACAGTTGCGAAAATAACTACATTATATAAAATTGCTCAAGCTTTCGATTTATCATTGAGCGAGTTGTTGAATATTTAGTAAAACTTTTAATTTATGTGAAAGCCGCCTCGATAGAGGCGGCTTAATATGTTTAATAATTTAAGAAGTCTAATGGCGGGATTTCTGATATTTCTTCATATTTTTCGGGACTTACCGTATTTGGCGCCTGATATTCTTCTTCAAGTGAATCTTCTAAAAGTTCAGATTGCATTTCAAGTAAACTATCATCAGCACAGGCGAT
>CANQOM010000156.1 GCA_947625445.1 Candidatus Gastranaerophilales bacterium | reverse complement strand
GAACTTTTGTGTAAAGAAATATATAGCGGTACTGCAGGACAAAACCTTACTGCTAACCATTTTATAAGTGCTGTATTTGATAATGCACCTAATGAGGTTATTAAGCAAATTGTTGATAAATATTCCGAAGTTAACTCCGGAAGAGATATACTTGAAGATATAGATGCTGATTATAGTGGTTCTGAAGGGGAAAAATTGATGAACAAAATTAAAGCAGCAAGACTTCAACTATAATCTTTCTAAAAATACTTAAAATAAAAAAGTTCCTTATAATTAGGAACTTTTTTTATATTTAATTTGAGTATCAAATAATGTTTTATTATAATATTCATCATTAAAAACAGGTTGAAGATATTGTTTCTTTACTTTATTTGAAGGAATAAAAACTCCTGATAAATTGTTTTCAAAAATAAGTGCCCAATTAGAATCTGATTTAATTTTTTCATAAACAGGATATTTTTTTTCTAATATCATTACATCAGTTTTGTAATCTCTAATTATTTTATACCAATCATTTTTTAACATATGAAAATCTCGCATATCCTCTAATAATTTAGGATTATAAACTTCTTCATATCTTCCGTCCATAACAACTAAATTATTGGGATATAACTTATATGCAGCATAACTGCCCCAATTGAAATTAATAAATAAGTTACCGTTTAGATTATTTATTCTTATAAATTCAATTGCGAAACGAGGGTATTCTGACTCTGTTATACTTATTTTTTTAGGTTTGAATACCAATATTGAAATAGAAACAGATAATAAAATTATGTATACTAGAACTTCTTTTAATTTGTTTAATTTAAATAATTTATATAACGATTTTT
This sequence comes from Candidatus Gastranaerophilales bacterium, assembly GCA_947625445.1. Classification (GTDB taxonomy): domain Bacteria; phylum Cyanobacteriota; class Vampirovibrionia; order Gastranaerophilales; family Gastranaerophilaceae; genus Avigastranaerophilus. Next base: position 3,371 of record CANQOM010000156.1, on the reverse strand, counting down.
CAGATAAATTAGACTTATATAATTCCAGCAAAGTATAAAATTCATTATATAAAAGCGTACCAGCAGTGAATATAAAGAATGCTTGATGTCTGACTTTAAAAATTGAAAGTAAACACAAGAAAAATATAATTATAAACTTTGTTTTATCAAGTTTCTCGTATGTTATTCTTTGTTTTGAAAGGTAAATCAGTTGAACTGATAATAAAAAAATTAAATAAAATTTATATTTTAAATATTGAAGGGAATAAACATTAATAAAAGAACCGTTCCACTCTGAAATAAGTTCTCTGTTTAAAAGTGCTGCGTAAAATAAAAATTTTACATATTCTATTCCATAAGGATTAATAAATAAAACCAAAAGAGAAGCAATTAGAACTAGTATATATTGTTTAACAGGTTTTTTGTTTAAAAATTCACCTGCAATATATAGTCCTATTAAACCGAGTCCTGCAATGCATCCGCCATGAATATTACACCAAAATAACATTATTAACGGCAGAAAATATAAATATTTCGTTTTCCCTTTTCTTGAAAGCTCCAATATATATAAAAACAGTGCAAAAAATAAGCTGGTAAAAAGTAAACATCGTGTGATAAGTCCTATTGAATCAGTAGCGGCAAAAAACATTAATGCAAAATATAAAATTTTGTCATATGGAGATAAATATACCTTTTTATTTATTTTGACAGTTTGAATACATATAAAAACAGTAAGGCAGCAAAGTAAACCTTTTAATAAAATAAGTCCTAGCTGAGAAAAATGCTTTAAAGCAAGATATAAAAATATACTGGCACCCCATTCGTGGTCATACCAATTATGAGTTGGGGTGTAAGAAAGAAAATCTTGTTTTAAAATGTGTAATGTTTCAACAATATTTCCGCCTGCAATTAATCTTGCCCATAAATCATTATCAGGAACTAATTGCAAAAAACATATTCCAATTATAAATGTAAATAATGTTATATAAAAAAAACACTTTTTAATTTTCATCGTAATCTGTTATTTTAAGTTTAAAAACAACAATTCCGTCTTTTTCTACGTTAAAATCTTCACCTTTTTCAATATATGTTAAAGGTGTACTTTCATATAGGTTTTTTCCTGCTGATTCAAATCTGCCCATATCTTCATTAGGCTTTAATAAACCTTTTGATACTGCAATGGCTTGAGAAAATCCGGGAACTTTTAAAATATGTCCTGCTACTGTTACACCTGCAGACTTTGCTATTGATTTTATATCTTTAGGATTGGATACTCTCATTTTCCCTATAAATTTACCATCGGGGAACTTTTCTTTTCCTTCTATTTCCGTTAATTGGATTTTATAATATCCGTTTCTTTTTCCTCGGGTGGGTTTAACATATTCTAATATTTTTATGTATATTTTATCTCCCTTGTTTATAGACAAATTTTCTTTTTCAATATCATACGAAGCAAATGAAATAAAACTTAGGGTTTGATTATTTTTAATATTCTTACAATTAAGATTTTCCTGCGTTACTGCATATATTGTGTTTGGTATTACTTGAGAATAAGTTTTTCCGGGAAAAAGAGCTAAAATAATAAAAACTATGAGAATAATATATTTTTTCATACCTGCAAACCTTTTCTTATATAATACATAGCTATTATATCATTAAGATAATAAAAAAGCAGCATTGAGCTGCTTATAAGTAGGTAAATTATTTTTATTTATTTATAATAAACTTCTTTCTTTTATTATATTAATTTTCCTTAGGTTGCCGTCATGTTTAAAAACTGTGACCGGAGATATATTCCCAAAATCAACATGCCATTCTTTCATAAACTGTTTATTTTTCATGAGAGATTTAACATAGTTTAGGTTATTTTGAAAAACTATTGCTTTATTTAAAACATCTGATATATAACCGGGATCTTGATTTTCTTTTGCGTCTAAATAATGTCCGAATAAACTTTCTTGATATAATCCTGAACGACTAGAAAGCTTATTATTCTTAAATCCTACAATTTTATAAAATTCTTTTTCAGTAATTGTATTTGTGTACGGAGCTAATGAATCTATATCTACTGAAATAAATTCAATATTTTCATCACTTTCATTTATAATTTTGAATATAGGTTGTTTTGCAGCTATATTCATATTTATATTTTGATTATTTTGAGCAATATTTAATTTTGTAAAATTCTCTTTATCCAGAATTTGTGTAATATATGTTTCTGCATCATTTATTTCATTTAGATTAGCTTCTATATTTTCATTAATTAATGTTTTAAGTTCTTTTTTCTTCGCCATTTTGACTGCTCCTTACAAAATCAACTTCACACATGTCTTTATATCGGCATTTTTATTCTCTGACTTTAATTTTTTACTGTTTTTTTTATTTCATAATTTACATTACTTAATAAAATAATTTATTTAAGCAATAATTTTTAAAGTATATACTTTATATATACAGAGGACGATATTATGAAAAGAGCATTAATTAAATTTTTAAATAGACGTAAAAAATTTTCGACATTTATTTTATTGAATATTTAATACGGGTAAATAATAAAGAAAATTATAGAAATCAGGAACATAAGCCATTGTATAATGCTTATTTCATGTTTTTTTCCTGATAAAAGTTTAAGACAAGGGTATAAAAACATACCTGCAATAATTCCTAAACCTATGTTTAATGTAAAAATCATTATGGAAGCACTGATAATAACAGTAGAAAACTCTATAATATCATCAAAATTTACGTTTTTTATAGTGGAAATTAATAAAATACCGACATATAAAAGTACAGGAGCATAAGCATAGGAAGGTGTAATAATAATTAAAGGTGTAAAAAATAATCCTAAGATAAATAAAATACCTGTAGTTAAAGCGGTTAAACCGCTTTTCCCTCCCGTAGAAATTCCAGTTAGAGAGTCAGTAAAAACTCCGCAAGTTGTTGTTCCGAAAAATGGAGCTATGACTGTAGTTATTGAATCTGCAATCATACATTTTTTTAATGATAATTCATCATCGTTTGTTATTTTTTTATTTTGAAGCTGATTTTCTTTATATATAACTCCGGTTAAAGAACCTGAAGTATCTATGTTTGCAAGGATAAATATGAGAATAAAAATCGGGATAAAATCTTTTTTTAATACTCCGGTAAAATCCAATTGAAACATGGAAGCAGTAATATTGTAAGGAAATGAAATAATATTACTGGGCAGTTGTATGTCCTTTATTAAAATACCTATAATTGTAGTTATAATAATAGGTAATAAAATTGCAATTTTTAATTTTAGTTTATTTAGAATAATAAGTAATATAAGGCAGAATATACCTAATAAGGAATGAATAATTGTATTGGTAGAAATATTACCGTTATTGGGTTGAGTTAAGGTCAGTATT
>CANQOM010000155.1 GCA_947625445.1 Candidatus Gastranaerophilales bacterium | reverse complement strand
CACTCCGCCAAATAGCTAGCACTACCTGTAAATTTTCCTTGTCCGTTTTGTGAAAAACCATAGATTATTGCGTAAACGTCTTTTTCAATACCGCATAGGTTTAAGCGCGTTCGCATAAAACCAAGGGTAACCATATAACTAAAATCTTTTAACACTTCTCAATACTCCAAAAAAGGCGGTGCAGAACCCTCTCGGGTTTTTCTTGTGTAGTAATAAATCTAAATGGAGTATTGATTGTTAGAAAATAAAACTGCACCATTGCAAAAAACAATCATTAACTCCATAAAACCACACACATTTAATCTAACACTAAAAATATAAAATGCAAATTGTTAAAAAGTTATTAACAAGAAAATAAAAAAAGGGGCAGTACTCTGTACAGAGCCTTACCCCAAACAACAGAAGAAGTATCTTCAAAAAAGATATTAACAAATTATTAACTAATTGTCAACATCTTTTTTTAGCTCTTCCCAATTAACCTCAAACATAAGTTTCTTGTACTTTTCAGCCCACATTTCAGCGTTGGCTTTCCACTTGTTGATAAGGTCATCTTTAACGGCAAGCTCGGTTTTTAACTCTTCAATCTGCTTTTCTAATTGTTCAATTTTAGCTATCATAATGACGATTCCCCTGCGCATAAAGACAATGAATCAATAAACTTGTCCATTTCATCAGGCATTCTATCAAGTGAAATACACACACTCACACTGAATCGATTCCCGTCATAGCCTTGACCATTTCTTGTCATACCTATTTCGCCGTTTTTCCAAAAAGTAAAGTCACATAACAGTAAAAGATTATCGTGTTCTTTTGCCAAGTCAAAACTTGAATATTTAGCTTTTAATTCTTCAAATGTCATTTTAAAGACTCCTTTCTATTGTTAATACTTCTCAAGAATATATTAAAAATTTTAATAAGTCAATATTCTTTTTTAAAAGTTATTGACTTTTTAACAGATTATAATAATATTCAAGTATGGAAAGGCTGTTTGAAGAAATATTAAAGAACTATAAGAACCTATGCGTTGCCTCAAAGGCTCTCGGTAGGACTTCACCCTATTTATATATGCTCTCAAGGCTGAAAAACGGTGATGTGAAAAAAATTTACCGCATCTGTAAAGAGTTAAAACTTGATTTCACTTATATAATAGACGGCGAATCGGGGGAATTCAATAAAGAAATTGACTATAAACCGTTGCTTGAAATAGTTAATGCTGAACTTAAAAAGCCCTTTAAGACTCGGATAAAATTAACTGGATCCGAAAGGGTGATTGTTCTACGCATTAAGCAAGGCAAGTCAACAGATATGTCAATAAAGGTATTAAGGCGATTCGCTGAAAAGTACGATAAGAAACCCACGGAGTTATTGTGATGTTTGATGAAGTTGTAAAGTGGCATAAGCAGGCATTCCCTGTTTGTACAAAACAATCTCAAGTTATTAAACTAGAGGAAGAACTTGAAGAATTCTATAAAGACGGATTCTCTGATAAAGAACTTGCAGATGTCCTTATCGTTGCTATTGTCTTATCGATTCGTTTTAACTCATATATCGGCAAAGATATTTTAGCTCGGTATTATACAGCCGATAAAGATTCCTTGATTAAAGAGAAACTAGAGATAAACAAGCGCAGGAAGTGGCTGGTTGTCAATGGAACTTTCCACCATTGAGTTGACAAACTCTTTTTTCAAGGTATAATAACCTTGTTTTTTTCATAAGAACTCCTTTCATTATGTATAATTAAACCCTGCCCCCTAACCTCCTAGGGGGCTTGTTTTTAATATAGCGCGTAACAGAATAAGACACCCTGCCAAAACTCTCCCCAGTTAGTAGGTGAACACAAGATGTTTTTAAAATTCTTCATACCTACCCAAAACATTGCATTGTATGCAAAGGCAACGCATAACCCCGCAAAGATAAATTGACTCCCTACGAATAGGGAAACAGGAATACACCACACCGTTTTGCAAAGCACAAGTTGCCAAAAGCACCACTCGCGACTCCACTTTTCGTAACCCCTTATCTTTCCGAACCAGTCAACAAGTTTTTCATATGGTATTTTACGACCTTTCGCCACCTGCTCATCAATGTATTCTTGCGACTCCGTACCGCACATAAACCCCGGAAAATGCCCTTTAAGTTCTGCAATAATGACAAGTGCAACAGTTAACAGAACAAACAACCACTTCGGCAATAACGACTCGAGACAAGTACCATAAGAACCAAACCAAACAATCGGGGCATAAAGTAGAACTAAAAGCACAATCTTCACACCGCGTTCTTCAAGAAAATCAAGGCGCGAATCGAGTCCACCTAACAATCTTCTTATTAATCCACTTAAAAAAGCCATTTTGAATCTCCTTAAAAAAAAGAACCTTGAATTAATCAAGGCTCTTAAAGCACCAAAACAATATTAATCTACCACTCAACAAGGAAAAGTCAAGAGATACTTTCTTAACGTCTTTGAACTGCACTTAATCTTTCGGCATATTTTCTCTTTTGAGAATCCAAGTTTAAGCATTCTTTTAATCCTGTTTTTTTGGGAATCTAGTCGATTCGTTTTGTTTTTTGAACCTACAGGTCGTCCTAGTTTAATTCCCTGCTCTTTCCGCAAATTTAATGCCTCTTTTGTGCGCTCTACAATTAACTTGCGCTCAATCTCGGCAGATAATCCAAAAGCAAATAATATCGCCTTTGTCTGTATGGAGTCATCAAGGGTTAAATTTTCCTTAACAGTATAAAGACAAATTCCTTTTTTCTGTAGGGATTCTATGATTGAAAACAACATAAAGATACTTCTGCCCAAACGTGACAACTCCGAAACAATCAGAATATCACCTTGCTTTATTCTCTTTAAAAGCTTTCCTAGATTTCTTTGTTCAGGGCTTTTTACGCCTGATACTTTATCAACAATGATTTTATCAATTTTAATATTCAAGAGTCTTGCTTTTTCTTCAACCCCCTGTAACTGGTTTTTTTCATCTTGAATTTTTGAAGAGACTCTCAAATACGCATATATCATTCGGGATATGGATACCTCTCTGCTATTTCAACCGATAATCTTTTAACAGTTTCAACATACTCGGATTCGTCATCTTCCGTCCAAGTACCTAAAATGAGTTTCCGAGTCTTTCTTGCGTGCAATGAATCAATATCTGCCTTATATGCTTGTTCACGTTTTGATTCGGCATCAGCTTTTAATTCCTGCTTATTCATATCTCTATCAATGAAGTATACCTCATCATCTTTAACTTCAACTTCAAAATATGGAGTCTCATTCCTTTGGGCAATAGGATAATAACCTTTTGGCTTTTCTTGCCCAATCTCTGAAATAGAAATCTCATCTTTCTTTTTGGGGTTATAAAGCTGGCAATGAGTCCAGTCTGCGACAACTTCCCAAGATTCACCATTCCATTTAGCAACTTGTCTTTTTCCAACAACTGGAGGCTCGGCAAGAGTTGCATTCGCTGGTAAAATCCAAACATCTTTTCCTTGAATTCTTGTTTCCAGTGGATCAATCTGTGCATCTACTTCACCAGAATATACTTTACTTCTTTCATTGTATGAGTAACACTTCATATTCTAACCTTTCAATCTTTGTTTAATTCATTAAAACATCTTTTTTAAAAAAAGTAAAGTCGTTAATTTTAGGTTAAATTTATTCGTCATTTAATCTACCGAATTATATATTCACAAGCCTTGAAGATACTATACCTGATTATACAAGCAATATTAATATGTCAACAGCAAATAGTGGTGCTTTCACATATACTACCAATGATTATGGTGTTGCTATATTCTCGTATAATGGAAGTGAGCAAATAAACGTTAATGATAAACATATAGCAGGTAAAGGAAATGACGAAAACAATGAGGGTTATACTATAGTTCCACTCAACAAAGGTGACACTCTCAACTCATCAGCGGATACTTCAACTGTCTATCCTGCTTTTTATAAATTCGGTAAATACAGTAGAATATACCACATAATAAAGTATTAATATTTTATGATATATGTTGAATTTATATCTTTTTCAAGTATGATGTTTGAGTTATATGAACTGCTTGATAAGGTATAATATACACCAACAGGCGCTCTATCACTAGTATGAGAACTGTTAGGCAAGACAAGCCCGGGTTTACCACCTGTCATTAAGCCCTCTCCTGATACAATACCGACCGAAGTTTCAGCGTTTCCTGAAGTTAAACC
>CANQOM010000154.1 GCA_947625445.1 Candidatus Gastranaerophilales bacterium | reverse complement strand
TTAATAGATACCCCCGGGGCATATCCCGGCATGAAGGCGGAAGAAACTGCTCAAGGCACTGCAATTGCCGTTAATCTTAAAGAAATGGCAAAATTAAATGTTCCAATAATAGCAGTAATTACAGGTGAAGGATGTTCGGGAGGTGCTTTAGGTCTAGCGGTAGCTGACAGGGTATATATGTTTGAACATTCTTATTATACCGTTATTTCTCCTGAAGGTTGTGCTTCAATTTTATGGAGAGATGCTTCAAAAGCTGATGTTGCTGCAGAAGCACTAAAAATTACAAGTGAAGACCTTTTGAAATTAGAAATTATTGATGGAATAATCAAAGAACCTTTAGGTGGTGCTCATTGTGATTATCAATTAAGCGCTAACAACCTGAAAGAAACTATTCTAAAAGCTATTGATGAACTTAAAACATTAAATCCCGAAAAGTTAAGAGATGAAAGATATAATAAATTCAGAAGAATGGGTGTATTTTGCAGGTAAACGATAAAACTTATTGGGAATTATGTATTAAAATTAATCCTTTAATAGCAGATGTTTTATGTGATATCATTCAATCAGAATTTGAGTGTGAAGGAATAGTTACAGAAGAAGAAACATATAAAAATTTAGAACTTGTTAAAACAACAAGGGATACACTTAAGGCATATATAATTGCCGATTCACTTGATTTTAATGAAATAAAAAGATTTTTTAAAGAAAAAAGAAAAGAACTGACAGATGCTAAAATCTTTGACTTTGATTTAGGCAGCTGGGATGTTGAAATAAAAAAACAAGAAATTGTTGATTGGTCAAAAAAGTGGAAAGAAAATTGGAAGCCGACTAAGATTTCAGACAAAATAGTAATTTGTCCCTCTTGGGAACATTATAAAAAAAGTGCTAATGAAATTATAGTTAATATAGATCCCGGTAATGCTTTTGGAACAGGGACACATGCTACAACTCAATTATGTATAAAAGCTTGTGAAAAATATATGCAAAAAGGTTCATTAACGGCAGATATAGGAACAGGTTCAGGCATACTTGCCATATGTGCGATGAAATTGGGTGCTAAAAATATTGATGCGGTAGATAACGACCCAACAGTTATAGAAACTGCAAAAAATAATGCATTAATTAACAAAGAAAATACAATAAATTTTAAACTTGGAACCTCTGATATTTTACCAAGTTCAAAATATGATTTTGTATTTGCAAATATTTTGCACAATGTATTAGCACAAATCATGCCGGATTTAAAACGAATAATGAAAAAAGGTGCAAAAATAGTTTTAAGCGGAATAATTGAAGGAAAAGAGCCGACAGTAAAAGAAGCAATAGAAAAAAATGGAATGAAAATAATTGAAGAAATGCGACAACAAGAATGGATAGCATTTGTAGTTGAGAAGGAGATATAAATGTCAAAGACCGCAATAATTATACCTGCCAGATATAAATCCACAAGATTGGAAGGTAAACCGTTAATAAAAGTTTGTAATAAACCTATAATACAGTGGGTATGGGAAAGAGCTATACAAGTAAAATCAGCCGATATAGTAATAATAGCAACAGATAACGAGGAAATTTATGATTGTGCAAAATCATTTGGCGCAATAGTTGAAATGACCTCAGAAAATCACAAATGCGGCAGTGACAGAATAAGAGAAGTTGCACAAAAGTATCCTGATATATCTTATATAATTAATCTTCAAGGTGATGAACCAATGATTAATACAGATTGTGTTGAAGAAGTAATAAAACAAATTAAAGAAGATAAAGATGCGGATATTTCAACTTTAGTTTCTGAAATTGAATCTGATGAAAGTATAAATGACCCGAATTGTGTTAAATGTGTTTTTGATAAAAACAATTATGCTCTATATTTTTCACGTTCAAAAATACCATATGAAAGAAAAGAAGGCATTTCAAAATTTTATAAACATATTGGAATATACGGATATAAAAGAGAAGCTTTATTTAAAATGACTTCACTTCCTCAATCAGATATTGAAAAAACAGAAAGTTTAGAACAATTAAGAGCTTTATATAACGGAATGAAAATAAAGGTTTCAACAGTTAATTATGTATCAATAGGCATAGATACAAAAGAAGATTTAAATGAATTTAAAAAACTTGTAGAATGTTAAATTTATTTAAAACTATACTTACAAAAAATAAATCTTATGTTATTATATAAGTATGTTGATTAGAGAAACGGAAATCCGTTTCTTTTTTATTTATTAAAGTAGGAAAAGGAGGTTATAGTGAAAGAAAGATATAACACTAGAACAGAAAAAAATACTCCTGTAGAACATTTTAATAAAAGAGAATTGATGGAAAAAATAGAACCTCTAATTGATAATACACTTATGCGTTTTGGTCTAATACCGGTTGAAACGGAATTAGTAAAGGAAAATCATAAGTGGTTTTTAAGAATATATATTTATTCACCTCAAAGAGAAGTAAACCTTGAAGATTGTGAAAAAGTTTCAAGAAGTTTGTCTGATTTTTTAGAAGAACTAATCCCATTTAAATACAATTTAGAAGTCAGTTCACCAGGAATAGAGCGCAAAATTAAATCAGATAAAGAATATTTAATCTTCAAAGGCAAGGATATCAATCTTAAGTTAAAAAATCCAATAGATGAATCTGGAGAAAAGCAATTTGTAGCCAAAATAATTGACTTTGAAGAAAATGAAGGCTTAACAGTTTATACATATAAAGATAAAACAAATATTAAAATAAAAAGAGATAATATTATATCGGCAAAGTTATATTCGAGTGAAATATAGGAGAAATAAAATGATTAAAATCGGAACGGCACTATTTGAAGCTTGTGAAGAGTTAGAAAGAGAAAAAGGGATATCAAAAGAAGTTATTATAGAATCACTGTGTGATGCTATGGTAACTGCATATAAAAAACATATAAAACAAAAAGAAGTACCAAATGTAGAAGCAATATTAGACGAACAAACAGGTGAAATTGGTGTATTCAGAACTAAATTGGTAGTAAAAAAAGTAGAAGATGCTGATTTAGAAATTTCACTTAAAGATGCAAAGGAAATAGATGAGGATGTAGAACTTGAAGATGAAGTAAAAATTGAAGTTACACCTGAAAATTTCGGACGTATAGCAGCACAAAGCGCAAAACAAGTTATAACCCAAAGAATTAGAGAAGCCGAAAGAAAATTAGTTCTTGATGAATTTATGGAGAAAAAAGGTACTCTTACAACTGGTATAATTCAAAGAGTTGAAAACAGAAATGTAATTGTTAATATCGGAAAAACAGATGCTATTATGCCTCAAAAAGAACAAATTCCCGGTGAATATTACAAACCCGGTAATCGTATAAGAGTTTTTGTACTAAATGTAAAAGAAACTTCAAGATTACCACAAGTAATAGTTTCACATGCTCACGCAGAAATAGTAAGAGAACTCTTTGAACTTGAAGTACCTGAAATAGAAGATGGAATTGTAGAAATAAAATCTATTTCAAGAGAAGCAGGCTATAGAACCAAAATAGCAGTTACAAGTAATGACCCTGATGTTGATTCTGTCGGAGCTTGCATAGGCCCGAGAGGAAGCCGTATTCAAACAATTATCGGGGAACTAAAAAATGAAAAAATTGACATAGTAAGATACTCTGATAATCCGGTAGAATATATAGTTAATGCACTTTCACCTGCGAGAATAGTATCTGTTGATATTTTAGCAGATGACGAATATTCAAAAGAGGCTTTTGTTATTGTACCTGATGACCAATTAAGTTTAGCAATAGGTCGTGACGGTCAAAATGTTAGACTTGCTCACAAATTAACAGGCTGGAAGATAGATATAAAGAGTGAAACTCAAGCAGAAAAAATGGATTATGCGCCTCAAAATCAACAATCTGAAGAAACTGAGGAACAAATTGATGATGAAGTTGATGAAATAGCTGAAGAAATTCGTGAAGAAGAAGAATACGCAGTTGATGAAGAAGATATGGAATCAATTGAAAGTAACGAAGAATCAACTTCTGAAGAAAATGCTATTGAATAGTATAATTCATTGAGCTTAATTATAAAAAGAAAGGTAATATTTTAATTACCTTTCTTTTTATAATGGTTTACTTTTTATTATAACGTTTTTTCTGGGATATATAAAAGGTGTATCTTCTTCTTTTTTAAATATTAACAATATTCGTTTTGTTTCACATTCAAGTGGCCTTCAGCTTATCAAAAAAATCAAAGACA
>CANQOM010000153.1 GCA_947625445.1 Candidatus Gastranaerophilales bacterium | reverse complement strand
TTTGGAGTAAATCCGAAATCCATCTATAATTAAACTTCTAATTGCAGCCTGAAATATGGCTGCTTTTCCTTTTTATAAAAAAGTAGTCCTTTGCATACCCTCGCTTTGTAAAGTTCAGGGTGACAATTAATGTTATTTGGTAATTTCTTATTTATCATTTCATATCAACATTATTGTCTTTCAGAACTCATTTTGAAATCTCAAGAAATATAAAAATGCTGAAACACTTTGCTTTATATTCGGTGTGCCCGTATAAATTTACTCCGACAATATTAGCTTTAAATATGTGATTTGAGTTTTTCCGTATTTTTTTAACTTTATTAATTTATACCCTTCGGTATTTATCTCTTTTTCTGTGGGATGTTCAATTATAATTATTCCGTTATTATCCGTTATTTTATTTTCTTTTATTATGAGGAGTGATTTTTCATATAAATCTGACGTATAAGGAGGGTCAATAAATATAATATCCGCCTTCGTTTCTAATTTAGTTATGTTTTTTAGTGAATCACCAAAATATAGTTCTATATCTGCTTTTAAAGATTTAAATGTTTCTTTAATTGCAAGTGCAGTCTTTTTATCTTTCTCAAAACTTATTACTTTAAATCCACGAGAATAAGCTTCTAAACTCATAATTCCACTACCTGAAAACATGTCTATAAAAACCTTGTTTTCAAATTCTGTCATTGCACTTAAAGTATTAAAAATCCCTTGCCTTGTCTTTGATAATGTAGGTTTTATATTATCAAATTCGGGAGTCTTTATTTTTCTTGAATTGTATTTGCCGCCTGTTATTTGCATAATCTATAATTCTATTAAATTATTGGTATTTTGCACATCTTCTTTTGAATTATATATTTTTATTGAATTTAATATATTAGACCATTGACCGAACATATTTTGCGAATAATGAGGCATTTTATTTAGATATATTGCTATTATTATCCCTTCATTTCCTTTAAAGGCTCTTTCTACAACACAAGTATTTTTTACTTTACTGCACCAGGTTATTATTGCATCATCAGAAGTTTGTTTTATGTATTCCGGAATAATATCCGTATAGTTATTTCTGTCTTTTCCAATTTGTTTTTGCAGAATGGACATTGCACTTATATCTGTATTTTTTAATATTCTTTCATATAAAATTACCATTTCTGTATAATTTTGTTCTGTCTGATTATAAGGAACATAACATTTTTTTGATTCCACTTTATCAGGACTTAAAACCTTATGCCATCCTTCGTTCGGGAAACTAAATTGTATTATATCTTTTGCTATACAAGTATTTTGAATTAATAATAAACAAAGTAATACTAAAATTTTTTTCATTATATTAACTCCCATGCCGGTTTTTCTGATGCGGTTATAAGTTCGACATCTTCTCCTGATAACATATTTTTAAATATTTCTGATACAAATCTTTCACTATAAAAATGTCCCGGATCAATAATGGTCATTTTCTCAACATTTAATGCTTGATGATGTTTTAAATCTCCCGTTATAAATACATCTATACCTATTTTTTCAAGTTCGGGAATAAACTCTGCTCCGCTGCCGGAACAAAATGCTATAGAACTGTAGCTTTTTCTTTGACTGTTTACTACTCTTAAACTTGGTAAACAAAATATAGTCTTTAATTTGGATACAAGCTTAGAAAAATTTTTCTCTTTAGAAAATTTTTTGTATTTTATAAATTCGAAAGCAGTATCAAGCTCTGTAAATCCGCATCTTTCAGCCAAATATTCGGTTACTCCGCCTTGTGCTATATCTAAATTAGTATGCGCAGAATATATTTGTATATTATTTTTTATTGCTTTTATTATATATCCAGTGTCTATTACTTTTATTGGATTAAAAAATACAGGATGGTGAGAAATTATTAAATCACAATCTTTTTTTATTGCTTCTTCTACTGTAGCAGAAGTTACATCAAGTGTTAGCAATATCTTATTTGTTTCTTCTATACCTAAATTTATTTGCCATCCTGAATTATCCCACTTCTGCATTGTTGATAACGGTGCAAATTCTTCAATCCTTTTTATTATTTTATTTACTTGTTCCATATATCTTTTCCAATATTATTTCTGCTGCTTTATCTTTTGTTGTTTTTTCTATGTGGTAAGTTTCAAGTTCTTTATTTATTATATACAATTCATTAAAATTTGACGAGAAACCGGTATCTTTTCTTGATATATCATTTGCACATATATAATCACAACTTTTTTCTTTTATTTTTAATTTTGCATTCTCTATTAAATTATCACTTTCTGCACAAAATCCTATTGTTATTTGTCCTTCTCTCTTTTTTTGTGATATCTCTTTTAATATATCAGGATTTTCAACAAGTTCTAATGTCAGACCGTTATTTGTTTTTTTTATTTTTTTATCTGATTTATTTTTAACTCTGTAATCACTTACTGCTGCTGCCATTATTAATGAATCTGCATCTTTAAATTCTGTTTCTATAGATTTATGCATTTCTTGTGCAGTTTTGACTTTTATAACTTTATATTTTTTGTCAACTTCTACTGTAGATATTAATACAACTTCTGCACCCAATCTATAAGCACTGTCTGCCAGTGCAATGCCCATTTTCCCGGAACTGTAATTACCGATATATCTTACTATGTCTATATCTTCTTTAGTTCCGCCTGCAGTTATTATTATCTTTTTACCTTTTAATATTTGATTTGGAATTAATATATTTTTAACATTTTCATATATTAAATTTATATCAGCTAATCTTCCTTTTCCATTTGTTCCGCAGGCTAAAAATCCTTCTTCAGGTTCTATTACTTTTATTCCTCGACTCTTTAATTCTTCAAGATTCTTTTGTGTTGAAATATTTTCCCACATGTTTGTGTTCATACAAGGGGCTATTACGACAGGTTTTTTATATGCACTAAATACTGTTGTAAGTAAATTATCACATATTCCGTTTGATATTTTGGCTATTGTATTTGCACTAATAGGGGCAATTAAAAATATATCGGAATCTTCAGCTAATTGTATATGTTCGGGTTTATATTCTTCTACTTTGAATAATTCTGTCTCAACGGAATTATTACTTAAACTTTCAAGTGTTGTTTTTGTAACGAAATTCAGTGCATTTGGGGTTAATATTACCTTTACTTCGGCATTATTCTTCCTAAATAATCTGATTAATTCGCAAATTTTATATGCGGCTATTGCACCTGTGATGCCTATCAGTATTTTTTTCCCTCTTAGCATCTTATTTTACCCCTTCTTTATCAAAAACGGATTTTAAATTTTTTAAAGCATCTTCTAAATTGTCATTTACTATTTGATAATCAAATTTCTTACCTTCTGCTATCTCTCTTTCAGCTTCATTCAATCGTTTTTTTATTGTTTCTTCATCTTCTGTATGCCTTCCTCTTAATCTTGTTTCCAATATTTCAAAAGATGGAGGCATTATAAATATTGTTACCGCATCAGGCATCTTTTTCTTTACGTTTTTTGCTCCGTTTACTTCAATTTCTAATATTAAATCTATTCCTTTATTCAAAGTTTTTTCTACAAAACTTTTTCTTGTTCCATAATAATTTCCGCTAAATTCTGTCCATTCCAGAAAATTCCCGTTATCTATTTCTTGTTTAAATTCATTCTTACTAATGAAAAAATAATTTACTCCGTCTTTTTCATTCTCTCGTGGTAATCTTGTAGTTGCTGATATTGAAAGTTTAATTTGAGGATTTTTTTCTAAAAATAAATTTAATAGTGTTCCTTTTCCTACCCCTGAGCACCCGGATATTATAAATAAATGTCCTTTCATGTTATTCCTTTTTTTTTACTTTTAAAAAATTATACATGAATTTTTTCTATTATTCCAGTATTTTCAGTAGGGACTTATATAGCAAATTCCACTAAAATAACTAAAATTGTCACCCTGAAATTGTTTCAGGAGCTAAAAATGTACAGATGCTGAAACGAGTTCCATTTGACATTATGACTATATTCCAAACATATTTAACGGAAAATTTTTATATTGTAATCTTAAACGGCGCAATTGGTCGTTAAAATTTACTCTAATATTTTTTATTTATTAAATTTTTAATCCAACGGAATTATTAACTTTTGACCTATGGATAATTTATGAGCATTTTGTAAGTTATTTGCCTGTTTTATTTTTTCAACTTTTGAAGGGTCATATTTTCCATAAAAACGGTAAACTATTGAACTCATAGAATCTCCGCTTTTAACTGTAT
>CANQOM010000152.1 GCA_947625445.1 Candidatus Gastranaerophilales bacterium | reverse complement strand
CTTCCTGACGCAGGCGATGTAGCCAGCGCAGGACAACAAAAAACAGACACGCCGGACGGAAGAAAAGAAGGAGTACCGCTTGCCCCGGGAGCTAACCCAATGCACGGACGCGATACCCATGGAGCTTTAGCTTCACTGTCATCCGTTGCAAAACTTCCATTCCATGACGCACAAGACGGTATTTCAAATACTTTCTCTATAATTCCTGACGCTTTAGGTAAGGATGAGGTATTTATGGGCGATTTGATGGTTAATTTAGATTGCGTCCCTAGTGTGTGCTGGGGGGGGGGAGAATGAATGAATTTTTTAAGTGTATAGGTAGTAAATTACTAAGGCTTTTTAGTAAATTTCATAATATTAATTATAATTCATACAAACCAAAATTAAAAAAATCATCGTTTTTTGATTATGATTTTATGATGAATCTTGATGAAAAAGATTATCCTAAATATTTAAAACAGGCTTATTATATAAAAATGGGTCAAAAACTTAATCTTAGAAATCCAAAAACATTGAATGAAAAGATACAGTGGCTCAAAATATATGATAATATTCCACTAAAAACAACTCTTACCGATAAAGTTTTAGTTCGAGACTGGGTAAAAGAAGAAATTGGTGAAGAATATTTAAAACCTTTCCTGCAAATATGCAGTTGTTTTGATGAAATTAATTTTGATAAACTGCCCGAAAGATTTATTGTTAAATGTAACCACGGTTGTAAATGGCATTTTGTTGTTAGAAATAAACAAAAGTATCTAGAAACAAAACCAGCTTTTAGTTTGTCTAAATATCAAATAACTAATTGGCTGAGTAAAACATATTTTGGTTGTAGTGATTTTGAATTACAGTATAAAAATATAAAACCGCAAATTATTATAGAACCTATGTTGGTTGAACAAAATTTGGAAATACCAAAAACTCAATATCAAATTTTTTGTTTTAACGGTAAACCAAAAATTTTTCAAATCTATAACAACATTGAACACAATGTGTCATCGTTTAATGAAAATTTTAATAATATAGACTTAAATTATTCTTATAATTATAATCTTATTTATTCAGACTGTTGTGAAAATTTAAAACAAGTTGTTAAATTAAGTGAGATTCTTGCAAAGAATTTTAAATTTGTCAGGATTGACTGGCTAGAATATAATAATAAAGTTTTTTTTGAAGAAATGACATTTACACCTTCTTCTGGTTTTATTGTATTTTTTAAAGATCATGAATTCTGGCAGATTAAGCTGGGAAAAATGTTAAGTTTGAAAGGAGATTAATATGCCTGATAATGAAGATATTGATTTGGGCTCTAATTTTACAGAAATGACTCAAGAACAAATGAATGAATTGTTCAGTGATTGTTTGGAATTTCCAGATATGAGTGAGGATATAATAGTATCCAAACCCGGTTGTATTAAGACGTTACCTTATGCATGTGACTTTAAATAAGTCTCATTAAAAAGATATTATGTCCTAGTAAATTTTCACGTGGCAAGGGGGGATAAGCAATATCTGAATGGGGCTATAATTGTGACCAGTATGCGTTAGCTGAGTGAAAGTTTGCGATTCTAGATAAAATTCAAAAAAAACGATTGGAGGAAAAAGTGAATTTTTATATTTCTGACTGGATTTCTACAAAAACTTATCATACAGAAAAGAATGTTTCATTATGCTTAATTTTAGATTTAAAGAAAGACCTCTTTTATGTTATAAAGGGAGAAATATCTGATTTATGGGAATATGTTGTAAAAACAAAAAATTATAATAAAGTTTTAGACTATGTAAACAAAACTAATATAAAAGTAAATTTATATGATTTTTTTTCAGAACTGGAAAATCAAGGTATTATTAAAACAGATATTCAGTTTAATCAATCTAAAAATAAATATTTAAATAATAAAATAAGTTTTCATTCTAAGAATTATCCTTATTTTCAAAGACTATTTCGAAAATTTATAATAAATAATAATTATTGGAATTTGCTGCAATTAGTTGTAAGTTATAAATGTAACTTAAATTGTAGACATTGTTATAATCCAAAAAATATGAATAAATATGAAATAAAATTATCAGATGTAAAAAAAATTATTGATGAAGTAAAAGCTTTAGGTGTTTGGTATGTTGTTATATCCGGAGGAGAATGTACTATTAACAATGACTTTTTGGAAATAGTAGAATATATAAGAAAAAACTATCTTAATTTGGTTATTCTAACAAACGGACAAGAATTATATGATAACCCGAAATTATTTAACGAAATTGTAAAATTGTATCCAACTTTTCAACTCAGTCTTTATAGCATGGATGAGAATATCCATGATTATATAACACGGGTTAAAGGTTCTTATTATAAAACTAAATTTATAATAAACAAACTAAGGGAATATGGTTTAAGTGTTACGATAAGTTGTTTTCAAATGATTTATAATGAGGGTCATTATAAAAAAGTTAAAGAATTTGCAGATTCAATTGGGGCTGATTTTATTACTGATTTTACATTTATCAATAATGTTGATAACAATAATTATTGTGTAAAACTTTCAAATGAAGGAATAAAAAAGTATTATCAAGATAAAATTTTAAGTGATGGTTTAAATATAATTAATAAAAATATCAATAATGATAATTTTAAGAATGGGACTATATGCAGCGCTGGAACTGATAGAATATGTATATCTCCTAACTTAGATATTACTCCTTGCAATTATTTTAATTATATTTTAGGAAATTACAACAATAAAACATTATTGGAAATTAAAAATGAAATCATACCAAAATTTAAAAAAACTTATATCAGAAAAAATTTAAAAAATTGTTTTAAGTATGATTATTGTAAATATTGTGATTATTGTTCTGTTTTTGCAACAGAAGGATTTATGAAAAAATCAAAGATACTTTGTGAAAGTTCACAGGAATATAAAAAAGCTTTAAAAACAATCCAAGAGATACAAAATACAAAAGTGTTATAATTTAATTAATTCTTTATTATAATATCATTATAATATGGATTAAAAATATGAGCGAAATAAAAATATGTTTTACAGTTGATAATAATTATGCGCAATATATTGGAAGTGCAATGGCTTCTGTTTTGTGTAATGCAGATAGTAATGATAAACTGACTTTTTATATTATCAGCTCTGATATTACAGAAGAAAATAAAGAAAAAATAAATAATTTAAAGCGGATAAAAGATTTTAACATTGAATATATTAAACCTAAAGAAGATGAATTTAGCGAATTTAAGAAAATAAAAACAACGGGCTATCTGCCTCTTACGTCATTTTACAGACTTAAACTTGCGAGTTATATAAATGAAGACAAAATAATATACTTAGACCCTGATTTAATCGTCAATTCAAGTCTGGAAGAATTATACAATACTAATGTTGAACAATATTTTATGGGTGCAATAGCAGATATCGGTAGCAAAAGATATCACAAGAGAAATCAACTGAAACAAAAGTTTTATATAAATTCAGGAGTACTATTAATTAATTTAAAAAAATGGCGTCAGGAGAATGCTGAAGAAATATTTATTAAGTGTGCTAAAGATAATCAAAATGTATTTATATTGGGTGATCAGGATATATTAAATAAAGCATTTGACGGTAAAATAT
This sequence comes from Candidatus Gastranaerophilales bacterium, assembly GCA_947625445.1. Classification (GTDB taxonomy): domain Bacteria; phylum Cyanobacteriota; class Vampirovibrionia; order Gastranaerophilales; family Gastranaerophilaceae; genus Avigastranaerophilus. The sequence continues at coordinate 687 of CANQOM010000152.1, read as the reverse complement.
TAAAATTGGACAGCAAATGGAATGTCCAAGTTTCAAATTATACTTCACGCTCAAATTATTCTTTAAAATTTAACATACTGCACTACACCGGACCGCAAAAACCCTGGAAATATGGAGCATATACGCCGTTTAAAGAATATTATTTTAAATATTCAACTCTTACCGATTGGGAAACACCTGATAAAAAATGGCAGAAAGAATCAAATTTAAAAAGTTATATTAATTATTTCAGACATAGACCTTTATTTATATTCAGACCCGGCTTTATTAAAGCGGTTTATTATTATATGTTAAAAAAATAAAATAAAAATTTACATTTGAATTAAAAATATAATCATGACAATGTATTTATGATATAATTTTTAAACAAAATTTTGGGATATGGAGATAAAAATGTTAAATACGGAGATTGAAAAATCTTCTTTTTATGAAGATTTTAAATCAGGTAAATGGCAAAGTGAAATTAATGTTAGGGATTTTATACAGAATAACTATACGCCTTATGAAGGAGACGCAAGCTTTTTAACTAATCCGACTCAGGCTACTATGGATTTGTGGCAGGAGTGCTGTGATTTATTTAAGCAGGAGAGAGAAAATAACGGCGTCCTTGATATGGATACACATATTGTATCAACGATAACCTCTCACAGCGCAGGTTATATAAATAAAAATTTAGAAGTTATAGTA
>CANQOM010000151.1 GCA_947625445.1 Candidatus Gastranaerophilales bacterium | reverse complement strand
ACCCTTCGGTTAACAGCCGAATGCTCTGCCATTGAGCTACTGAGGAATACTTATACTAATATACTATCAGAAAAATACTTATTGTAAAGTGTTTATTTTAATTGTTTTTTTTGAGTGAGTGATAATGGATAATATATAATTAACATTATTATATAAGATATTAACATAATATAAAATAAAATTGCTTGAGGGTTTATTTCTATTGAAAATGTTAATTTAGGATTATTTATATAATTATTAAAAGCTAAATATTCCATACTTATATCAGACATAATTTCATTTTCATAAGATTGTCCTGATAAAGAAGAATAATAATGTATAAATGGTGATATCACTTTTGAATCTTTATTTGTAAATAAAAGATATACTCGAGTATTACTGGAGTATCTGCCTTTTATATATTTTGTTTTATATGTCATTATGCTATAAGGGGCTAATTGAAGATTTGTAATATGTCTTATATTCCCTATAAAATTATGTTCTATTGTACAGTTATAGTTTTCATTACAATACATACTTTCTGATTTTGGAGAAAAATATATACTGAATATTAATGCTATAATTCCGCTTATAAGTATAATAATAAATTTTATATGTATTTGTTTCATTCTGTATTTTTCTAAATCTATATTGCGCAAATTTATTTTCTTTCTTTTTACAGGTTCAGATTTAATATTTTTCTGTAATTTTTTTTTGCAAAAGTTTTTTATTCTTATAATTCGATTGTTATCAATATCAAATAAGTTCTTATTTTCATCATTAATTATTGCTTTATCACACAATTTATAACATTGTAAGTATAAATTTCTTGAATATAATATAAAAACTTTAGTTCTAATTGCCATTTTAATAAGAAATTTACAATCCTTATCTGTAGAGGAAATAGAATCAAATTTTTCTATTATTTTATTACATACTTCCAAACATTTATCTTCAATTTCTTTATTATCAAATTTATAAAAATCATTAAAAATATTTGCTATTTTATAATAAATCAAACTATCTTCATATTTTTCATATTCAAGATATATATTTTCAATTATTTCATTAAGCTTATTGAAAATTTTCTCATAATCAGGTGTAATTGTATTAGTTATATATTTACTTATATCTTTATTTTCAGTAATAAAATTTTGCCTAGAATCAATTTCAGGATTAAAAGAATTAACTTTACGAAATACTTCTTTTATTAAATTAGTTTCATTTATCATTTCATCTTCTTTGATAACTATATCCTGATATTTATATAATAAATTTTTAATATCCTCAGAGATGTTTGCAAGTATTGTTAATTCATCATAATTTAATTTTTTGGCTTCTAAGTCTATAATATTTATGATATTTTTAAAAATGTTTAAAACTATTATTTTTTCATTTTCTTCAAAATATTCAAATTTATTTATTATATCTTTAATTTCTTTTGAAATTTTAAAAAAGTCTGGTCTATTTTTATCTGTTAAAAATTTTAATGATAATTGTACTTTTTTAATATATTTCTTATACTCGGTTTTAGAGTATTTATAAAAATATAATAAATCTCCAATAGTCATCATATTATTAATTTCGTTAGTAAAGTTCATACTTACTCCAACTTTTATGATTTAATCAAGTATTGCAACTTTTAGCTTGCCGTTTTGAGATTGCTTTGAACTCGTTCTGACCGCTCTTTTGTTATGTTATTACTCGCTTTAAACCTAGTTTAGCGCAACCATAAAGTTACTCACACTTTGCTTTGTAACACCTTTGGTTTAGAATTATAATTTACTTGGACAAAATATAACAATAACCTATAGTTTGTCCTCTTCTGTCATTATATACTGAATTAATTGTATATAATGAATTGTATTTTCCGGTATCTCTTCTTATTGTTAAACTTCTAATTTCTGAACTTACATCATTATAATTTTGATAATTTATTTGAATTTTTTGCTTATTAATTTTTGAATTTTTTATTGACTTACCTTCACCATCGTAGACTTTGTTATTATTTATAATGAAATATAATACTTTATCATTTGTATAATTTTTGTCAGGGATGCATTTAATATATGTTGTTTGTTCAGGATTTAATTGTGAAAATTCTTGTGCATAACAAAATGAAACAGTATTTAAAAATATTAAGCAAATAAATAATAAAAATTTTTTCATCTAAATCCTCCTTTAAGTCAGCTGACGAAGGGATTTGAACCCTTGACCTACTGATTACGAATCAGTTGCTCTACCAACTGAGCTACGTCAGCGAGTAAAATATTTTATTATATTTTACTATAAATTTTTATTATTTAGAATACTTTTCTAAAAGGTTGGTAGTTTCTTTATTATTAGAGTTTACTATATTCTTATCCGGTTTATTCTTTTGTATTCTGTCTTTTAAAGGTTTTTTACCGGTTAAAAGTCGCATAAATTTAAAATATTTTCCTAAAAATCCTTTTCTATTATCATTTTTTTCTTCATTTGCTTCTAATTGTTCTAAAGTTTTTCGTCTAATCGGCATACCTATTGATTTTCTGGTTAAAATTTCAGTAGTAATTGTATTAGGTATTACAACAGCAGTCATTCCTTTGAGAGAACTGTTATAAGTAGAACGGAATGTTGCATTGAACCAGTTAATAAATAATGTTTGATAGAATAAAGCGCTTAAACGTTGAATTATACGTTCATTCGCAGTCTCTTTTGCATTCTCTTTGTCTTCACCGTTTGATTTAATCATTACCATATTGTAATTATCAGCAACTAAGAAAGCGGAAGTTACTGCAGAAGATGCAAGTTTTGACATCATTGCTAAATCCGTATTTTTATTTCCTGATTGAGTAACTCCGTTAAATGATTTTTCTACGGCATTATTTACGTACTTTAAAAGATTTTCTTTTTCTTTATTAAAGTTACTTATTATTTTAGATAATTCTTCTTTTGATACATTGCTATTTTTTGCTTTTTCAAGAGCTTCTTGTGCTTTTCTGAATGGCATTGTTTTTTTAGAAAACTGTTCCATTGCATTAGCAAAAATAACTTGGTTTATATGTCCCTGTTTAGCTTTTTGAGGTCCGAATATTTCTGTAACTGCCCTGTGTATTCCTTTTTCAAGGTTATTTAATTGTGCCTCACCTACCATGGCTTTTGCTGCTTTTTTCTCAATTGGAGATAACAGTATTTTTATAAATGAACTGGTTATTTTAAATGGTAAATTTGCAGCTGATGCTATAAATTTAAATGGTTCGGTAACTATATCCACAAACGGTTTAAGTTTTCTGTCTACTTGAATTGCAGATTGTTGTGCATTTTTTGATAACTCATTTCCTATTTCTTGTATTAATGATTTCAATGTATTTTCATCAAATTTCATTCCTTTTTTCTGCATTATTTCTGTTGCTTTTTGTGCAATATTTTCAAATTTATTTTCAGATATAAGGGTTTTATTTTGTTCAATTGCTACTTTGATAGAAGATTTAAATTCTTCAATAACAACATTGTTTTCTGCTTTAAATTCAAAATTTTTAGCGATATTATTTATTGCTTCCGTAGCTTTTGACGAAGATAATTTTGACTGATACATTTTTATTATGCCATCAGCAGTTTCTTTACCGTATTTATTTTTAATGAACTCATGACCTTCAGCTATTTCTTTACATCCTGCTTCTTTAAGACTTGACATGATTTTGTCAAATTCACCTTTACTTATCTCAAAATCTTTATATGCAATCGGATTATACAGTTTATTTTTACAAAATGTTTTAAAATTGTTTATCGCTTGCATAAATTTTGTATTTTTTGTAAATGAACTGTTTTTTAAGAAACTAAGGGCAAATCCACCGGTTATTAAAATTATAATAGCATTTTTAAATGTTTTCGCATTTATTATTGCTTTTTTTGTATCTTCTTTTTTTGGTTCATTTACTTTTTCTTTTGTCTCAGGCTTATTATTTCCAAAAGATTTTGAAGTTGTATTATTATTTAATGATTTAAAACTTGTAAAGATATTAGGAGTGTCAGTTTTTAATAATTTATAATCGGTTTTATCTGTTATATTTTCTTCTTTAACTGAATTTTCTTTGCCTTTAAAGTTAGATTTTATGTCAGATTTGTCTTTTGAATCTTTATTTCTTTTATTGTATTCTTTAGCTTTATCTTTAGAGAGGAAGAAAATAGGCTTACCTAATCTTTTTCTTGACGTTGTTTCAGATAGTAAAACAGTTAAAGCAGAAGTTAAAGGAGTAAACCAAGGAATTGTATTTACTTGTTTTGTAAATGCCCCGAATGTTAGTAGCTGCATATATGCAGTAGTAAATACCCTTGAAATTTCCTGTTTTT
>CANQOM010000150.1 GCA_947625445.1 Candidatus Gastranaerophilales bacterium | reverse complement strand
ACCCAAAACACTTGCGGTAGCATTTGATGTAATAGGTGATATAGTAATGGCAGCAGCAAGCCAGCAATACGGCGGTTTTACCGTTCCCGAAGTTGATAAACTGCTTGCACCTTATGCAGAAAAAACATATAACAAACAATATGAACGTTAAATATCAATGGGATTATCTTTTGAGCAAGCAAGGCAAGAAGCATTAAAAGATGTAAATACAGATTTCAATCAAGGATTCCAAGGCTGGGAGTATAAATTCAATACAGTAGCTTCATCAAGAGGAGATTATCCGTTCATAACAATAACTTTAGGTTTAGGCACCAATGAATACGAAAAAATGGCGTCAATAGCAGCACTAAGAACAAGAATGAACGGACAGGGTAAAAAAGAATGCAAAAAGCCTGTATTATTCCCTAAAATAGTATTCTTATATGACGAAAATCTTCATGGTCCGGGAAAAGAACTTGAAGACGTATTTGAAGCCGGCATAGAATGTTCACAGAAATCTATGTATCCTGATTGGCTATCATTAACAGGAGAAGGCTATGTTGCAGGTATATATAAAGAATACGGTAAAGTAATATCACCTATGGGATGCAGAGCATTTTTATCACCTTGGTTTGAAAGAGGCGGAATGACTCCTGCAGATGAAAACGACGAACCTATTTTTGTCGGCAGATTTAATATAGGAGCAATAAGTCTTCACTTACCTATGATTTATGCAAAATCACAAAAAGAAAGTAAAGATTTTTATGAAGTATTGGATTATTATCTTCAATTAATAAGAAAAATCCATATAAGAACGTATGATTACTTAGGAGAGATGAGAGCATCAACAAATCCGTTAGCATATTGTGAAGGCGGATTTTATGGCGGTCACTTAGGTTTCCACGACAAAATTAAACCGTTATTAAAATCAGCAACTGCTTCATTCGGAATCACCGCTCTTAATGAACTTCAAGAATTATATAACGGCAAGTCACTGGTAGAAGATGGACAATTTGCTATTGAAGTTATGGAATATATAAATAAACGTGTTAATGAATTTAAAAAAGAAGATGGAAATTTATATGCTCTATACGGAACACCGGCTGAAAATTTATGCGGACTCCAAGTAAAACAATTCCGTGAAAAATACGGAGTTATAGCAAATGTATCAGACAGAGGATATGTATCAAACAGTTTCCATTGTCATGTAACAGAAGACATAAGCCCTATTCAAAAACAAGATTTAGAAGGCAGATTCTGGGATTTGATGAACGGCGGTAAAATTCAATATGTAAAATATCCTATTTCATATAACAAAGAAGCAATAAAAACATTAATAAACAGGGCAATGAAAATGGGATTTTATGAAGGTGTAAATTTATCACTTTCATACTGCGATGACTGCGGACATCAGGAATTAAATATGGATGTGTGTCCAAAATGCGGAAGCCGTAACTTAACAAAAATAGATAGAATGAACGGTTATCTTTCATACTCAAGAGTAAAAGGTGACACCCGTTTAAACGAAGCTAAAATGGAAGAGATAAAAGACAGAGTAAGTATGTAATCATGAATTACCATAATATAACAAAAGATGACATGCTAAACGGGGACGGTTTAAGAGTAGTACTATGGGTGGCAGGTTGTAATCATCAATGCGAAGGATGTCAAAATCCGATAACTTGGGATATAACAGGGGGGTTACCTTTTGATGAAGCTGCCGAAAATGAACTGTTTGAAGCCTTAGCAAAGCCTCATATATCAGGTATTACTTTTTCGGGCGGAGACCCTTTACATCCTTTTAACAGAGGTGAAGTCTTTAGACTTATGAAAAAATGTAAAGAGTTATTCCCCGAAAAAACAGTGTGGACTTATACCGGATTCTTATGGGAAGAATTTAAAAAGTTTCCTGAAATGAAATACATTGATGTCTTTATTGACGGCAGATTTGTTAAATCTTTATTTGATGAAAAACTTCTTTGGGTCGGAAGTTCTAACCAAAGAATTATTGATGTTCAAAAAACACTTCAAAAAGGCGAAGTTGTTCTTTATGTTGACAATGATAAACCGATTTAACTTAACGCTTTAAATCTTTGATTGAATTTATTATTTTATAATATGCCTGTAATTCTTCTTTTGTAGCATTATTAAGAGTATTTATAATATCATTAAAAAGTTTTTCTTTTGTTTTAAAGTAATCAAACTCAAATAGCTCTTTTAAATCAGCATTAAGAGCTACCATAATAGCCTCAAGAGTTTCCTCTTTAGGCATTTGTATTCCTCTTTCAATTTTAGATAGGTTTGAAGGCTCCATATTAATTAATTCGGCAAGCTTAAATTGAGTTAGATTATTTCTTTCTCTAAGCTCCTTAATTTTTAATCCTAATTTTTTTGATATTTCTCCCATACAATACCTTTTTTTAAGAATACTGCCTAAAATGAAGGATAAAAGATTATAATAAAACTAGTTTTCTTGACTTTTTAGTTATAACATGACATAATTTAAAAAAAATAGTTATGATAGGCATAAATATAGATATTATTTATGCGTATTAAAATTTATTAGAGTAAAATTTCACCATAGGAAAAGGAAAGAATATGAAAAAAAGAACAATATTAATAGCAGTGTTACTGCTTTGCATGGCAGGTCAATACGGTGTAATTCTCCCTGCAAGTGCCGAGGAAGATTTCAGTTTTCAAATTGAGGGTACGTTTTCCGATTTTACTATGGACGGCGGTAATGTTACCATAACAGAAGATTCTCATGTTACCAATGTGGAAAATAACGGCCAAGGCACTTTAACAAATAAAGGTACCATTGAGGGAAAAGTAAAGAATTCACAAACAAACGGTACATTTAAAAACGAAGGTACAATAACAACAAAAAAAACAACCCAAAACAAAGGAAATTTCATTAATGAAAAAGATGGAACCATAAATAATTTTGATGGTGGAACTTTTAACAATAATAAAACTATGACAAACGAAGGCACGTTTAATAACTATAGTGACAAAACAAGTGCAACCGGAACATTTAATAACCAAAAAAATGCTACTATGGATAACAAAGGTGTTTTTAATAACAATGGAAGCGGATATATAGATAATAAGGGCACTTTTAAAAATAGTAATGTCATAAATAACGACGGCGGAACTATCACGAATAGTAAAGCAAAAGATAGTTCAAGTCAATTTACAAATAACGGAGAAATTAGGAATACAAACGCTGGAGATATTTCCAATGAGAGTAAATTTACTAATAACGGCAGCATTACCCTTGATACAGGTGCTTATATTACAAATGAAAAAGGCGCAACTTTTGAAAATCATGGATTATTAGAGTCTACCAACGCAAAAGACTCACTTACGGAAGAAATTACAAAAATTGCAAATAAAGGTACATTTGAAAACTACGGCGTAGTTAATTCAAAAGGTAATTTTTCAAATAGCGGTGAAGACAGCCAATTTAAAAATCACATGATTTTTAACAATGACGGCAAGATGACAAACAATGCAAAAGGTACAATTATAAACGGCGGATTATTTACAAACAATTCTGAATTTACTAACAAAGGTGCCACTACTAACTCAGGCAGATTAACCAACAACGGAACAACCGTTAACGAAGGTAATTTGACTAATCAGGGCGGTATAGTGAATAACGGTAATTTTGATAACAAAAATAACTTTACAAATACAAACGGTACCGTTATCAATAACTCAAACATGACTAATGAAGGCATAATGAGTGGCGGAAACTGGAATAATAACGGAAATTTCGAAAACGGCAATCTCGTTGTACTAAGCAAAAATAATAATTTTAATAATAAAGGCAATGTCGTTAATAATAGTATGTTTAGTGGTGGTAAAATAAACAATGACAGTACTTTTATAAACAATTATTTCATGTTAGGTAATGAAATAAACAACGAAGGAATTTTCGATAACTCAGGTAAGATTATAACAAATGAAAAAATCACAAACGAAGAAGGTTCTGTTTTTAATAACACAGGTTTTGTTTCAAAAGGTTCTTCTGTTCCCGGTTTTGAACAAGAAGTAGAACTTGAAAATAAAGGCGTTGTTAATAACTCGGGGAAAATGGATATTAAACAAACCAATAGTTCAACAGGAACTATCGTTAATGAAAAACAAGGCTCTATAAAAGGTGAAATAGCAGGCGGAAGTTTATATAACGAGGGTACTATTGACGGAGATTTAAAAGTAAGTGAAAAAGGTAAAGTTGAAAACGAAGGTAAGATTAGCGGAAATGTAACCGTTGAAGATGGCGGAACTTTCCATCTTGGCACAGGCACGACATTTGATAACGGTGCTAATATTTTAACAAAAGGATTATTAGATTCTACTAACGGAAGTTTTGAAGATTTAAGCAGTCATACAACATTATCAAGCGGTGCTAAACTTGCTTCTGATTTAAGC
>CANQOM010000149.1 GCA_947625445.1 Candidatus Gastranaerophilales bacterium | reverse complement strand
GCTCTTTTAAAGAGACAATTAACGGTTTATATAATTTAGCGCAATATAAACAAGATATAGAAATTAGAATTGTTATTTTAAGACAAAACTATAAAAGACTTTCAGCTATTGCTTCATACATATATAGAAATCTTCCTTTTATATCACATGTTGCGTTAATGGGAATGGAATATCATGGAAATGCTGAAAAGAATTATGATATTGTCTCAATTGATCCTATTGAATATAAAAATGAGTTATATAAGGCTATTAAAGAATATGTAAGATATAATATTAATGCTGATATATATAATTTGCCTCATTGTCTGACAGATAATAGAATTCATAAATTTTGCAGAGATAGTATTTCTACTTGGAAGAAGACTTTTTTACCTCAATGTGATAAATGTAAAATAAAAAATTCTTGTAGTGGTGTTTTTGAAACATCTTTTAAACATAGTATAAACATAGTACCGTTTAGTTAAATTTGAATGAGAAAATTTTAAGCATTCCTAATATGTCTTTTCATAACGAAATACCTTAAAAATGAATATTATAGTTTTATTTTCTATAACACAAAATTATTATAAGAATAATCTATTTCATCCTGCTCTATTCCTATATATCTTAAAGTTATCTGCGGGCTTGAATGATTGAATATTTTCTGTAATATAACAACATCTTTAAACTGTTGATAATGGTGATATCCAAATGTTTTTCTCATTGAATGAGTGCCTATTTTTTCTTGTAGACCTGCTTTTTGGCAGGCATTTCTTATAGTGTAATAAGCAGTTGTCCTGTCAAGTCTATGTCCCCAATGAGATAAAAATAAAGGTTCATTGAGTTTTCTTCCTTTTATAAAATCATCAATCATTGGTTTTAATTTGGAATTAATAGGAAATTGTTTAAATTTTGTTGTTTTCTTTTCCGTAATTTTTATGTGAGTTCTGTTCCTGACATCTTCAACATTTAAAGAGAGTAAATCAGTAATCCTAAGCCCGCAATTAATTCCTATGGTGAATAGTAATAAATCTCTTTTGCTTTGTTTTAATAATAATTTTTCTACTTTGTAAATATCATTTTTATTCTTAATTGGTTCAACTGTAGTCATATTCCTCCTTTAAATTATTTAATGCTCTTTTTATAAAAAATACATTTTAATAATTTTGAAAAAATTTATGACTAAAACAGTACAGAACTAAATAATAATATGACATAAAAATGTTAAAGTTTTCAAACATAACAAAAAAGAGCCATAAAAGGCTCTTTTAAATGGTGGGCGTTAAGAGACTTGAACTCCTGACATCCTCCTTGTAAGGGAGGCGCTCTACCAACTGAGCTAAACGCCCTCAGCAATTACTATATTACATAATAAATATTTTTAGTCAATAGTTAATTTATATTTTTAAGTTTATCATTTAATAAAGGAATAAATTTTTCTATTTCTTTATCTTCATCTACAGATAAATAATCAGGAATAAATGTTAAATTTATAGGATAGTTGTTTCCGTCCGCTTTCCCTTTTTTTGTCCTTTCAACAAGTTCTTCAAAAGATTTTGACCAATAATGGTTAATTCTTATGTATTCGTGGTTTGGTTGTGTATAAGGTCCTTGCATATTTTCACCTTTTGAATTTACAATTTTTGCACCTATTCTGTGTATTGCAAAATGAGGATTAATTATATCAATTACGCTTCTCATATTTATGATTGATTTTACGGTTTTATTTTCTTTATAGTTGTAATCACATCTTTTAAAGGTTTTAATTACTCCATCGTTTTGTTTAGTGTAAAAACCTGAATAACCATGCATTAACCAGTTTATACCAAGTGAATCTATTTTATGATTAATCTTTTTTTCAAGGTAATCAATAAATTCTGGAATTGTATTATGAATAACAGGGACAATGAATTCGTCTATATCAATAATAGCCATATATTTGGCTTTAAATCTGTTATATTTTAATGAGTCTTTATATGCAGGCATTTGCATATTTTTACCCGGAAAAAATTTGTAAACTACTTCCCCTTTTTTTATGTATGGTTCTAATATATCTTTTAAATTATCAGTACTGTCATTGTCATATATATAGAACCTTTCCACTCCGACTAACTTATGAAATTCAAGCCATTCAATAATATAAGGTGCTTCGTTCTTTGCAATTGCAGTAATTGCAAGATTAACTTCGGGGGGGGGGATTTTTAAATATAAAAGAAGCATAATAACACTCAAAAATATGTATAGAATCTCTAAAAAAGTGTCTAAAGATATAATCAACTTTTAATTTGAGTTTTTCATAAGAACATTTATAATTTTTGTAAAAACTTGAAATCATACTGCCCTCTTTTAAAATATGCATTATACTTAATATAGCATAGTTTTATTATTGTGAAAATAATTTATGATAGAATAAAAATAACAGATTGCGGAGTTATATTATGAGAGAAGAATTATTAGCATTACTGGAAAAAAATAGCAGAATGGGATTAAATGAAATTGCTGTTTTATTGGGAACAAATGAGGAATCTATTTTAAAAGAAATAGAAATACTTGAAAAAGAAGGTGTAATATGCGGATATAACACTTTAATTGATTGGGAAAAAACATCAATAGAAAAGGTAACTGCATTAATTGAAGTTAGGGTAACTCCTCAAAGAGGTCAAGGTTTTGATAATATTGCAGAAAGAATATATAATTATCCGGAAGTAAAATCTGTATATCTTATATCGGGAGGTTTTGACCTTCTTGTAATATTAGAAGAAAAGTCTCTTAGAGAAATATCGAATTTTGTTTCTGATAAACTTGCCCCGCTCGATACTATTTTAAGTACTGCTACTCATTTTATATTAAAAAAATATAAGGATTATGGGATAATTTTAACTAAAAAACATGAAGATGAAAGAGAGATAATTACTCCATGACAAAAGAATTGTCGGAAAAAATAATAAATATAAAACCATCGGGAATAAGGAAATTTTTTGACCTTGTGTCGGAAATGAAAGATGTAATATCTCTTGGTGTGGGGGAACCTGATTTTGATACGCCTTGGCACATAAGAGATGAAGGAATTTATTCTTTGGAAAAAGGTAAGACTTTTTATACATCGAACTCGGGATTAAAAGAACTTAGACAAGAGATTGTAAATTACATAAAACGAACTCAGAATATAGAATATAACCCTTTAAAAGAAGTTATAGTTACTGTTGGTGGGTCTGAGGCTATTGATATAGGTTTAAGAGCACTTATAAACGATGGTGAAGAAGTTATAATTCCACAACCATCTTACGTATCATATGAACCGTGTGCAATATTGGCTAATGCTAAACCTGTTATTATTAACTTAAAATCAGAGGATGATTTTAGGCTAAAACCTAAAGATTTAATTAATTCAATAACTCCTAAAACTAAGGTTTTGATTTTGCCTTATCCTAATAATCCTACAGGAGCGATTATGGAGAAGGAAGACCTTGAGGCTATTAGAAAAATAATTATAGATAATGATTTATATGTTATGTCTGATGAAATATATTCTGAGTTATCGTATAAAGGCAAGCATATTTCAATTGCATCTTTAGAGGGAATGAAAGAACGTACGATTTTAATTAACGGTTTTTCAAAATCATATGCAATGACAGGTTGGAGACTTGGATATGCTTTAGCGCCTGAACATATAATAAAACAAATGACAAAAATACATCAATTCGCAATTATGTGTGCTCCTACTACAAGTCAGTATGCGGCTATTGAAGCATTAAAAAATGGTGATGATGATGTTAGTTCTATGCGTCAGGCATATAATCAAAGAAGAAGATTTTTGTTAAATGAATTTAAAGAAATGGGGTTAGAATGTTTTGAGCCATTTGGAGCTTTTTATGTGTTCCCTTGTATAAAAGAATTTGGTCTGTCAAGTGAAGAATTTGCAAAAAAACTTTTACAAGAAGAAAAAGTTGCTGCTATCCCGGGTAGTGCTTTTGGTAATAGCGGAGAAGGATATCTTAGAATATCGTATGCATATTCACTTAAAAATTTAAAAGAGGCGATGGAAAGATTAAGAAGATTTGTTGATAAATTAAGATGTAAGTAAAATTTTTATATAAAAAAAGAGAGGATTTTAATCCTCTCTTTTTAATTTAGACTATTTCATTAATTCTCCGACTGATTTGTATACACTCATACGAGCATATGCATCTTTTTCAGCTTGAGTATAAAGTTCTTCAGCTGCTTCCGGATTAGTCTTGAGAAGTGACTTATATCTGCCTTCACTTCTTATGAAGTCTTGATAGTTTCCTTTTGGCTCTTTAGCATCCCAAGTGAACGGTTGTTCATTAGCCGGATTGTATCTGTATAAAGGATAATATCCTGCTTCAACCGCACGTTTTTGTTCGGTTTGAGTTTTTGCCATATCAATACCGTGAGCGATACAAGGCGCATAAGCAAAGATTATGGAAGGACCGT
>CANQOM010000148.1 GCA_947625445.1 Candidatus Gastranaerophilales bacterium | reverse complement strand
GATTTGGTTTGTGATGCAATAAACGTAGCAATGAGAGAGTTATTCTTACAAATAGTATACGGAAGAACTCAAACAGCATTTTCAGAAGGCGGATTACCTATTGGAGCAGGACTTGAAGATTTGGGAAAAGGATTGTGCTCAATGGTAGGAACAATCCATTCAACAAAACAAAAAGGTGTAAGATATCTTTCTTTAACCGAAGGTTATATTCTCGAACTTGGCTTAGATAAAAATAATGAGGTTATTGGTTATAAATTCGTAAACTTAGGTAAAGTTATGGATGCAATTAAAAAAGGTGTTGATCCAAAAGAAGCTTACGAAAAAAATATCGGTACATACGGCAGATTTTCTGAAGCCGTTAAAACTATTGATCCGAGAAAAGAATAGTATAGCAAATGAAAATAATACCGTTGTTAGGTGATAAAAACAAATAAAAGTATAATTAATTAAAAAGGAAATAAAAAATGGCAAAATTTGAAGGACAGGACAGACGTGAAAAAACGCTCGCTAAAGTTCTTAATGAATATGGTTTTAAATCATTAGATGAAGCAAACGAATTATGTTTGTCTAAAGGAATAAATGTAGATGAAATAGTAAAAGGTATTCAGCCGATTGCATTTGATAATGCATCATGGGCATATACTTTAGGTTGTGCTATAGCAATAAAAAAAGGAATTAAAAATGCTGCCGATGCTGCAGAAGCAATTGGAGAAGGGTTGCAAGCGTTTGCCGTTCCGGGTTCAGTTGGTGATACCAGAAAAGTAGGACTTGGTCATGGTAATTTAGGGGCTATGCTTCTAAGAGAAGAAACAAAATGTTTCTGTTTCTTAGCAGGCCACGAATCTTTTGCTGCTGCTGAAGGTGCTATAGGTATTGCAAGAAATGCTAATAAAGTAAGAAAAGAACCTTTAAGAGTTATATTAAACGGATTGGGTAAAGATGCTGCATATATTATTTCAAGAATTAACGGATTTACTCATGTTGAAACTGAATATAACTATAAAACAGGTGAATTAAAAGTAATAAAAGAAACACCTTTCTCAGATGGTGAAAGAGCAAAAGTAAAATGCTACGGTGCTGATGATGTATCTGAAGGTGTTGCAATAATGATAAAAGAAGGAGTAGATGTTTCTATAACAGGAAACTCAACAAATCCAACAAGATTTCAACATCCTGTAGCAGGAACATATAAAAAATGGTGCTGGGAAAACGGAAGAAAGTATTTCTCAGTGGCATCAGGCGGTGGAACAGGAAGAACACTTCACCCTGACAACGTTGCAGCAGGTCCTGCAAGTTACGGTATGACTGATACTATGGGAAGAATGCACGGTGATGCTCAATTTGCCGGTTCATCTTCAGTACCGGCACACGTTGAAATGATGGGTGTAATTGGTATGGGTAATAACCCTATGGTTGGTGCTACTGTTGCAGTTGCAGTTGCAGTTGAAAAAGCTATGGCATAATAAATAAAAAATAAGAAATTAAAAGGGTGAAATTTATTTTCACCCTTTTTTTATTTATAAACTTGTAAATTAATAACTTGCTAGATAAATATCAAAAAATTCACGTCTGCTTAATGAAGTGTCCCATGTGTTTGTGCTTCCGTGAATAGATTCCGATATTCTGATAGCTTGCGCCGGTTTCGAGTACGCTTTTTTAATTTTGATATTGTTTCTTGTTTTAAATATGTATTATACATTACAGGAACAGTAATGGCTGCGATAAAACCTATAATAACAAGTAAGATAAGAACTTCGGATAAAGTAAAAGTCTGTTTTTTATAATACATTAATAAATTTCTCTATTTAAAAATTGATTTATCTAAAAGTTTAACTTAAAAAATAGAATTTTATAAATGTAAATTTATTAAATAGGAGATATATTGTGTTAAAAAAACAAGTCGGAAAAAGAATCCAATTATTAAGAAGGCATAAGAAACTTACACAAGAACAATTTTCTGAGTTAATTGGTATTGATTCTAAGAATGTAAGTAAAATTGAAAACGAAAATAATTCTCCATCTGCTGAAACTTTCAATTTTATAGCGAAAGCACTTAATGTAGATGTTTTTGAACTCTTTGTTTTTAATGATAATATACCTTATAAAGAGATGAAAAACGAAATAATTGAATTATTAAATGATAATAAAAATATATTGTATATTTATCGAACATTAAAAAGTTTATAAATTTTTTAATTAATGCCTGAAATTAATACGCATATAAGAATTAGAGGAACAATAAATTTAAGTAAAATATAAAATATTTTTGCAATAAAATTTTCACCAAAAACTTTTTTGATAAAATCAGGTGTAAACCATCCGGCAATTAAGCAAATAAACAATGTGTTTAACGGCAGAAAAATATTTGATGTTGAATAATCCAGTAAATCGAAAACGGTTTTATTTAATATTTTGAAATTACTTAATAATCCAAATGACAATGAAGCCGGAATGCTAATTATAGCAATGATAGCAGTAGTAATAATTGTTGCTTTTTTTCTTGAAATATTAAAATTATCAATAAAAGCAGCGATAGTTGTTTCCATCATACTAATACCGGAAGTTATTGAAGCAAAGAAAAGAAGTGCAAAGAAGATTAAACCAAAAAAGGCACCGAATGGAAGTTGAGAAAACATTTGAGGCATTGAAATAAAAGCAAGAGTAGCGCCTGCAGAAGGTTCAACCCCAAAAGAAAAAACTATAGGGAATATCATAATTCCTGCAAGAACTGCAATAAATGTATCGCAAATAATAAGAGTGTAAGCGGATTTAACAATATTTGTATTTTCTTTCATGTAACTTCCGTAGGTCAAAATTGTTCCCATACCGATGCTTAAAGTGAATAAAGCTTGCCCTAAAGCAGTCAAAATCATAGTTTTATCAAAATGAGAAAAATCGGGTTTAAACATAAATATTAACCCTTCTTTAGCTCCTGGTAAAGTTAGTGCAAATAATGAAAGAATTATTAAAATGATGGTAAATAACGGCATCATTATATTATTAGCTTTTTCAATTCCGTTATTTATTCCTTTAAAAGGAAACATTGCAGTCATTATTAAAAATAAAATAGTTAAAAAACAAGGCATAAAAATTTGTGAACTAAATTGTGAAAAATAGATAGAGAAATTTTGAGGTAATTGAGAGGTAAGAAATACCCAAATATAATTTAAAATCCAGCCGCCAACCACGAAATAAAAGCAAGGTATTAAAGTTACGGTTATTATACATAACCAACCAAGCCACTTAAATTTAGGATTTATTGTATTAAATGTATTAATAGCATCCTGTTTATAAATTTTTCCTAATCCGAGTTCACAACATAAAGGAATAATACAAATAAAAGCGATTAATAAAAGATAAGTAAGAAGAAATATACCGCCTCCATTTTTACCCATTATATAAGGGAATCGCCAAATATTGCCCAATCCGACTGCACTTCCAACAGTCGCAATTATAAAGCTTATATGCGAACTCCACTGTGCTCTTTTAATTTCCATCTTAATTCTCCGGCAAGTACAAAATATAAAATATCATATTTTTTTTATTTTGTTAAGCTAATATAATAAGTTTTATTAATTAATATGCTTATAATAGCAATTATTTTTTTTAGATGTATTATATAAGTATGGTCTTATAGGAGTATGTGTGTATGAAGATAGCTAATGTAAATCAAAATGTTGCATTTGGTCGAGCTTTGTCGACTAAAGAACAAAAAGATTTTAACAAAGTTGTAGTTGCAGCCAAAAAAGAATTAGGAACAGATAAAACAACGGCAACCGTATTTGATTTTAGTGTTCCGTCTTCAAAGAATGATACAGGAATAGGAACAAGTTTTTCTACAGATGCGCAAGCTCTTATGGGATTTTTAAAAACCATGTGCGGTGTAAATTCTATCCAATTACAACCGCAAGGACAAATTTCAAATTATATTCGTTCTCCATATTCAGGTACAGGATTTTCTCTCGGAATGCATATTATAGATTTGAATAAACTTACTCAAAAGGATTACGGTGGTTTGTTAACTAAAAATGATTTAAATTCAGCCTATATGAATAGGGTAAAAAATCATGATGTAGTTAACTATGATAATGTTTTTGCTCAAGACGGACAGAAAGCTATGTTAAAAAGAGCATATGCTAATTTTATTAAACTGGGTAAAACAGATTCACTAAGAAAAGAATTTGAAAAGTTTAAAAAAGAAAATACATATTGGTTAGAAAAAGATGCTTTATTTGAAGCATGCGCAGTAGCAAATGGTTCTGAAGATATGAGAACTTGGTCACAAAGGGATAAAAATGTTTTTGCTACTGAAAAAGGGGATACACAACGTATTAAAGAACTGAAAAATGTTGCTGATGATGACGGATATAACGTTGTTGATTTTGAGGAATTTGTTCAATTTATTGCAGATAAACAACAAAAAGAATCAAAAACTAATTTTAACAAACAAGGTATTGATATATACGGTGATTGTCAAAATTAGTTTTTGA
>CANQOM010000147.1 GCA_947625445.1 Candidatus Gastranaerophilales bacterium | reverse complement strand
TTTAACACCTTTAACTAAAGCATGATTTCTTTCCTGATGAATGTCTGCACCCATTTTCCTAAGTTCGGGTACTTGCATAAATCTGTTCTCATATAAACTTTCTGTTATAATACTTACACCATCAGCAATTGTTGCAAGTGACATAGCCATAGATTGTAAATCGGTCGGAAAACCGGGATATGGTTGTGTAATAATATTTATGGCTTCTAGCCTTTTTTTGCAGCTGACTTCAAGTGTTGTAGGTTCTATTAATTTTATGTCAGCTCCCATTTTGGTTAATTTAGAAGTATAAAAAGTTAAATGTCCGGGGAATATATTTCTTATAATCCCTTTACCTTTTGTTGCAACAAAAGCGGCCATGTATGTACCTGCTTCAATTCTGTCAGGAATAGTTGTATATTCAATAGGCTTTAAATCTTCTTGTTTTACACCGTTTATAATAATTTCAGAAGTTCCTGCGCCTATTATTTCTGCACCCATTGCATTTAAGAAATTAGCTAAATCTACTATTTCAGGTTCTTGAGCTGCATTTTGAATCCTTGTTGAACCTTCTGCCAATACTGATGCCAGCATTATATTTTCAGTTGCGCCTACTGACGGAATATCAAGATATATATCAGTACCAATTAATTTTTTAGCAGTGGCATGGACATATCCGTTTTCAATTTTTATTGAAGTACCTAGAGCTTCTAACCCTTTTATATGAAAATCAACTTTTCTTTCGCCTATTGCACAACCTCCGGGCATTGCTACTATTGCTTCACGGCATCTGCCTACCAATGCACCCAATATAATAAACGATGCACGCATTCTGCTTACTAATTCATAGCTTGCATATACATTTGTTATATCTGTTGCATCTATGGTTATGGATTTCTCTTTTTTATCATAGCTTGTTTTTACACCAAGTTGTTCAATAACGTTTAACATTATAACAACGTCTGTTAATTCCGGAACATTATAAATTTTAGTCTCTCCTTTTGCAAGAAGAGCGGCTGCCATAAGTTTTAAAACGGCATTCTTAGCACCGGAGATTTTAACTTCCCCTTTTAATTGCTTTCCGCCTATTATTCTTATCTTGCCTGACAATGTTCCTCCAAAAAATTCATATTTGTGTTTATATTTTAACACATACTATAATATAATAATATAACTAATGTGTTTGTTTGTATATAGATTAATTATTGTAAACACATTACTATTATATCATTCAAATGAACTATATTCTAAGACAGTGTTTAAATATAAAATTAGTATGAAGGAGAGAATATGTTATCCGATAAAGAATTGTTAGAAAAAGCCCAAGAAGTATCGAAAAAGGCATATTGTCCGTATTCGAAATTTCCTGTCGGAGCATGCGTATTATATGAAAGCGGAAATATTTATCAAGGATGTAACGTAGAAAACTCCAGTTACGGACTTTCTTTATGTGCTGAAAGAAATGCAATTTCAAATGCTATAGCTCAGGGTGAAACTTCAAAATTATTGAAAATAGCCATATACAGTCCAAAAACAAAAAAATGTTTTCCTTGTGGTGCTTGCAGACAATGGCTTCAGGAATTTTCACATGATATTAATGTTGAAATTATACTTGAAGATGAAAACTCAAATTGTTGTTCATATTTTATTAATGATATTTTACCGTATTCTTTTAAATTAGTATGATATAATATAAAAAGAGGAAGAAAAGAGGATAAATTGGTGGCCGATTATACTGTTAATTATGATGAAATAGCAGAATGGCTAAAACTATATAAAGCAGCTGATGATGAAAAACAAAAAAAGCATTTACAAAATATTATTGTACTTGCTGCCATGCCTTTAGTAAAAAAAATAGCAAGAGGCTTAGCAAGAAGAAATACTGACCCGGTTGAAGATATTATTCAAGTTGGAAGTGTTGGGTTGGTTAAGGCTATTCAATTATATAATCCTAAAGTCAGTGAAAATTTTAAAACATATGCTACTTATTTAATTACAGGTGAAATAAGACATTATTTAAGAGATAAAGTTTCTATGATAAAGGCTCCGAGAGAAATCTATGAGCTTGCTTATCGTGTAAATAAATTGATGGAAAAATTAAAAGATGAAAACGGAAATGAACCCTCTGAAAAAGTTTTAGCGGATGAATTGGGTACTTCCGTTGGTAAAATTAAAGAAGTTATTGATGTTGAACGTCGTAAACAAACTATTTCTTTAGATCAGATTGTTAATGTCGGAAATGATGAAACACTGTCTTTATTTGATAAAATTGCCGATGATAATCATTATAATTTGGAATCTTTTCAAGAAGATAAGATTTTACTTAATGATGCCATAAAAAAATTGGATTTAAAATTGCAGGAAGTTGTTGTTTTAAACTATTTTGAAGATATGAGTCAAACTCAGATTGCTACAAAATTGGGTATATCTCAAATGCAAGTTTCAAGAAGATTGAAAAAGGCATTAACAATGCTTTTAAGTATTCTTTCCGAAAAATAAACAATATTCAGATTTTGTAGTAATGAAAGAGGCTGATAAATGTATGAAATTTTTATAATATGTTTCTTTATATTTATTGTTGGAGCATGTATCGGAAGTTTTTTAAATGTTGTTGCTTTAAGGGCAATGTCGGGTGAATCTATTGTATTGCCTTCTTCTAAATGTCCCCAATGTAAAACTCCAATAAAATGGTATGATAATATTCCGATTTTTTCATATTTTTTTACTGTGAGAGGTAAATGCAGAAATTGTGGATGTAAAATAAGTATTCAATATCCAATTGTTGAAGCTTTAACTGCAATAATTTTATTGGCTTTAGTGATTGCTTTTGGTTTTAGCTTGAAAACACTTATATTATTTGTCCTTTTATGTATTGCTATAGTTCTATCCATTACTGACATTAAAGAAAAATCTACTTATGATATTCATCTATGGATATTTATTATTACGTCCATAATATATGGAGTATTTATAAGAAACGGACATATTGATATTGTAAATCCTTTGTTGGGTATAATTGCATGTGTTGTTTTAGTTGAACTTATTGGGATTCTTGCATATTTTATCATATATAGTAAAAAAATTAATGATATTAGAGAATCTGATGATACAAATAATGAAAAAAATGAAGATTTATCTATAATACAAGAGGCAAAAAAGAATAAATGCTCAATAGGTATGGGTGATATTTATATAGCTGCCGGTATAGGAGCTATGTTGGGTTGGAAATACGGTTTATTAGCATGTATTTTAGGACCTTTGTTTCACGCTATTTGTATTTTGCCCGAATTTTTTATAACTTTATTTAGACAAAAGTGTTATAAAATATTAGTATCTTTATCTTTACTATTTATTCTTGCATTATTATATTATTGTTTATTAATGTTTTTCGATATTAATATATTTTTAATGTATTTATTCATTTTATTATTAATTATAGATGCAGTATATATTATAATATGTTTTAGAAATACTGTAATTCAAAGTGATTTAATGCCTTTACCTTTAGGCCCCGCATTATTAATATCTTGTTTTGTAGTATTATTCTTTTCTCCGATAATTGTGAAATTTATAAAATGGTG
The DNA here is from genome assembly GCA_947625445.1 of Candidatus Gastranaerophilales bacterium. Lineage (GTDB taxonomy): Bacteria > Cyanobacteriota > Vampirovibrionia > Gastranaerophilales > Gastranaerophilaceae > Avigastranaerophilus. Next base: position 933 of record CANQOM010000147.1, on the reverse strand, counting down.
GTTTCTTTAAGATATGAGAAATTTTAAGGTTACGGACACTGAATTAAATAAATTAAAAGGCATCTTGTAAGATGCCTTTTAATTTATTAGTATTTTTTTATTCTTTATTTTTTAATGCTTCTCTGACTTTAGCATCTATTTCTGCTTCAAGTTGAGGATTTTCTTCAAATAATTCCTTAACTTTATCACGACCTTGACCTAATTTTTCATCATTATAACTAAACCAAGCACCGGCTTTTTTAACTATATCAAGGTTCACTGCCATATCCAGAATGCAACCTGATTTACTTATCCCTTTTCCGTAAATAATGTCAAATTCCGCAATTCTAAAAGGAGGAGCTACCTTATTTTTAACAACTTTAACTTTAACTCTGTTTCCTATTTCTTTATCATCTTTTTTTAGAGTTTCAGTTCTTCTTATATCAAGTCTTATGCTCGCATAATATTTAAGAGCATTACCTCCTGTTGTTGTTTCCGGGCTTCCGTACATAACACCGATTTTCTGTCTTAATTGGTTTATGAATATAACGGTTGTATTTGTTTTACTTACAATACCTGTTAATTTTCTTAAAGCCTTAGACATCAACCTTGCCTGCAGTCCCATTTGTTTATCTTCCATAGCGCCTTCAATTTCATCTTTAGGAACAAGCGCTGCAACAGAGTCAACAACTACAACATCAACCGCCGCAGAACGAACAAGTTCTTCCGTTATTTCTAAAGCTTGTTCTCCGGTATCAGGTTGAGATATTAAAAGTTCGTCTACATTAACTCCTAAATTTCTTGCATATTCAGGGTCAAGTGCATGTTCTGCATCTACGAATGCTGCAATTCCGCCTTTTTTTTGACATTCTGCTACTATATGTTGAGCTAACGTTGTTTTACCTGATGCTTCAGGGCCATATACTTCTATAATTCTTCCTCTCGGAACTCCGC
>CANQOM010000146.1 GCA_947625445.1 Candidatus Gastranaerophilales bacterium | reverse complement strand
GGGGTTGACTGTGTATATGATGATAATATATTCATTATTGCATTCCGGTTATCTTTACACATGTTCCAAAAACAAAAATTTATTTTTTTGCTTGTATTTGAATTAAACTTTAATATTGTTTACAATTTTGCAAATCATAAATTGTCGTAATTTTTATATTGGAATATTCTCCTTCTTGAATCATAACGGGAAGTCCTTCCTGCTCAAATAATAAAGAATCATCAGTAAAATTTTTACCCCGATATTTTTTGTGCAATTCAAAAATTTTAGAATACGAAAAAATTTGAGGAGTTTGTGCATTCCAAAGTGTATTTCTCTGAGGAGTTGAAATAACTTTACCTTCATCATCTACAACTTTTATTGTATCGGTTGTTTTAACTCCTACTATAGCAGCACCATAAATTTTTGCTTTTTCTAAACAGTTATCTATTATTTTTTCATTAATAAAAGGACGTGCACCATCATGTATTATTACATATTTACAATTTTTACAGTTTTCTAATCCTCTATAAACAGATTCTTGTCTGCTATTTCCGCCTTCTATTATTCTCACTTTGTCAAATTTTTTAAAAATAAATTCCAATTTTTCAATTATTTCCTTGTTTGCGGGAAGAATAATTTCATCCGTATAATCTAATGCATTAAATATACTAACAGTATGATAAATTAAAGGTTTTGCATTTATTTCATACAATAATTTATTTCCATTTTTAAATCTTGATGAAGAACCACCTGCGGTTATTATTACACTTATCATACTTTATCCTTTAAAATGATTAAATGAAGCTTTATCAAAAATTTCTTTCGTTATTTTTTCCTGCTGATTATTATCTTTTATTATTACACAAGGATTATTATCTTTATTTAAAACTTTACCTATACAAATAAACTTATCAGAATCAAGGTTTTGATAGGTATCCTCATCAGTACATACAACAAGTTCGTAGTCTTCAGCACCCCATTTTATAAAATCTTTATAATCCTTATTATTATTTTTACAAAATTCAATCAACGCATTATTCTTAGGTATCTTATTTATATCAATTTCAATATTCCTCTTACTCGCAAGCGCAATTTTAAAAAGAGCATCCGCTAAACCGTCAGAAGAATCCATAACCGCAGAATCTCTTTTTAAACATTTTGCAAGTTGTTTAGATTCTTCCAACCTTGCTTTAGGATTCAAATGCGCATCGACAAGTTCTTTTGGAGCATACAGAAAATTTTGCAATGCAAAAAGCCCTGCCCCGCTTAAGCCATGAGAACCTGTTATCAATACACAATCATCTTTTTTGGCATAGCTTCTTGATGTTAAATACTTTGACTTCTTTTTCCCAATTGCACAAACAGATATAACAAGCTTTGAACATCCTGTTATATCTCCGCCCGTAACCTTTACTTTGTTTTCCCTGCAAACATCATTTATTCCTCTATATAATTCAGAAATAAAATTGCTATTTATACAAGAGGGAAGAGAAACAGAAATGCTTATATACAAAGGTTTTGCAAGTGCTGCTGCCAAATCCGATAAATTAACGCTAACAGATTTTCTTCCTAATAAATATGGCGTTGTTGTATCTAAAGAAAAGTGAACATCTTCTGCTAATGTATCTTGGGTTACAAATATATTTAAATCTTCAAGATAAGCACAATCATCACCAAGCAAAGAATTGTCATTTAGTGTATTTTTTATAATTTCTAAAAAATCCAGTTCTTTCATAAAAAAATTTTATCATTAAAATTAAAAAAATTTAAATATGTAAAAACAAGGAAATAAACTCTTTCAATTCTAATTTAAACATGTACAATAATAATTGAAAGAACAAATCAATATAGGCTGAAGCGAGGAATAAATGATAGAGTTAAACTATCGCAATATTAAATCGGAGATAATAGGGGAAGAAAACGGTTTAAATATTGAAGAAGAATTTGATAAATATAAAGAAACTATTCATAACATAATAGCCGATTTAAATTCTAACAAAGATAAACCAGGGCAAAATTTACAATGGATGAATCTTGGATATAACGAAGAAACAATATGGTATGTAAAAGAATATGCAGCAATGACTGAAAATAGGTTTGACAATGTGCTTATTTTGGGTTTAGGCGGTTCTGCAATAGGGGGAAAGGCAGTTTGCGAAGCATTATTACCTCCATATTGGAACTTCTTAACAAAAGAAGAAAGAAACAATTATCCCAGAATCTTTTTTCTGGATAATATAGACCCTGACCAAATGAATTCTCTGTTGAAACTATTGGATTTGAAGAAAACACTGGTCAATGTAATAACAAAATCAGGTTCAACGGCCGAAGTCATGGCTCAATATATGATTATAAAAGATTTAATGGAAAAAGAATTGGGTGATGATTACAGAAAAAATGTAATAGCAACAACGGATAAAAATATCGGAATTTTAAAGCAACTATCAGACCAAGAGGGGTATAAAACTTTTTACATACCCGATGATGTAGCAGGAAGATTTTCTGTATTTTCTGCCGTAGGACTTTTACCTTTTGCTCTTACAGGTATAAATATAGAAGAGATAACTCAAGGGGTTAAAGACATGGATTTAGCCCTTAAAAATACGGATATAAATTACAATATAGCAGCACAAAATGCACTAATTCATTACCTAATGAACGTAAAAAAAGGCAAGAAAATATCGGTTATGATGCCATATTCAAACAGATTAAGGTATATTGCGGATTGGTATTGCGAGCTATGGGCAGAATCATTAGGTAAAGAACGAGACAAGAATAACAATACGGTACATACCGGTCAAACACCTGTCAAAGCTATAGGAGTAACTGACCAGCATTCTCAAATACAGTTATACAATGAAGGTCCTAATGATAAAATAATAAATTTCTTAAGAGTAAGAGAATTTGATTCTACACTTGAGATTCCTAATATATTTGAATATACAGGAATTAGTTATCTTGGCGGAAAAACAATGAATAAACTTATTAATGCAGAAGCAGATTCAACAATGGCGTCATTAATAGATTATAAAAGACCAAATGTTACGATAACTATTCCCAAAATATCACCATATTACATAGGTCAACTTTTATATATGTTAGAAGTTCAAACTGCAATATCAGGAGCATTATATAATATAGATGCCTTTGATCAACCCGGCGTAGAACAGACAAAGAATTATACATATGCTTTAATGGGCAGAGTCGGTTATGAAGATTCAGCAAATGAACTTAATCAAAAGCTTACCAATTCTTTATCTTTGTAACGTTTTGAACAATATATAAATACTATGGTAAAATAAAATAGTTATGAGAAAAACAGAAAAAGTATTAGGATATGATGTAGATTTACTTACTTTTAGCGGTGCTATAGATAAAATAATGGGAAAAATACACAACCAAGAAGGCGCTCAAGTAGTAACAATAAATCCTGAAATGATAGAAATGGCAAGCAGAAGTTATGAATTTTCTAAGATATTAAAATCTGCCGAAATTGTAATACCTGACAGTTCAGGAATAAAACTTGCTTTAAAATTAAAAGGGGTAGAACAAGAACAAATTCCAGGAATAGATTTAGCACTGGATTTACTCCGAAGTTGTTGTGAAATGAATTATAAAGTAGCACTTATAGGCGCAACAGAAGATGTATTGGAAACAACAGTCAAAAGAGTAAAAGGAGAATTTGAGGGAATAAAAATCTGTTATAGCAGAAACGGATATTTTGATATACAAAAAGAAGATAAAATAATAGAAGAATTAAAAGCATCGGAGCCTAATTTAGTGTTAGTTGCAATGGGTGTGCCAAGACAAGAATTTTTCATAAAAAGTTGTAAAGAAAAAATATCAAACGCAGTATTTATAGGAGTAGGAGGTTCATTTGACGTATGGGCCGGAGTTGTTCAAAGAGCTCCTGAATTTTTTAAAGTAATGGGGTGTGAGTGGCTTTACAGAACTTATAAACAACCTCAACGAATAAAAAGAATTTATAAAACTTTGCCCCTCTTTTTGATAAAAGTTATAATAGATGCTATACAAACTAATGGTATTTTTTTGAAAAGGAAGAAAAATGATTAGTCATATGTCACAAGCAGAAATTCAAGAACTTGAAAATATTTCAAAAAAGATAAGAATAAATATTCTTAAGATGATATTTAATGCAAATTCCGGACATCCTGGCGGTTCATTATCCTGCGTTGATATATTAAATGTTCTGTTTTCTAAATTTTTAAAACATTATCCCGAATGTAAAAAAAATCCAAATTATGAGAAAAGAGACAGATTTATACTTTCAAAAGGGCATGCATCTGCAGCATTATACGCAGTTATGTCACACTGCGGATATATTGAAGAAAGTGAATTAATGACCTTTAGAAAACTGGGGTCAAAGCTTCAAGGTCACCCCTGTATGAATAAGCAAGAAGGAATAGAAGTATCTACAGGTTCTTTGGGACAAGGTCTTTCAATAGGCTGCGGAATGGCTTTAGGGCTAAGAATTGACAATATAAACAGTAAAG
>CANQOM010000145.1 GCA_947625445.1 Candidatus Gastranaerophilales bacterium | reverse complement strand
TGTTGATACAGATTGTTGTAACCTTTTCACCCCTTGTCATAGCGTGAATAGTTTCACCTAAGCCTATAGAAGCTAAATCACCATCTCCTTGATATGTAAATACAATATTATCAGGTTTGGAACGTTTTATTCCGGTTGCTACTGCAAGTGAACGTCCATGAGCTGCTTCTACAATATCGAAATTAAAAAAGTCATAAGAAAATACGCTACATCCAACAGATGCAATACCTATTGTCTTTTCCCGAATGCCAAGTTCGTCAAGTACTTCTGCTACTATCTTTACTGCGACTCCATGATCGCATCCGGGGCAGAAGGTTATTTTAAAATCGTCTCTGATTGATTCCGGTTTTTTATATACAAGCTGTTCCATATTTTTTCTCTACTATTTCTTTGTATACATTTTCTATTTGTTTATATATTTCTTCTACTGTCATCATAACCCCTGCAGGTCTTCCGTAAAATTTAATAGGAATTGTTGCAGCACCTGCTATACTTGCTTTTATATCCTGCAACATTTGACCGCAGTTAAGTTCAATATCTAATATTCCGTCAACCTTTTGTGCAATTTCTGCTACAATTTTTTCCGGGAACGGATTTAATAAAATAGGTCTAAATAACCCTACTTTTAAGCCGTTTTTTCTTGCCATTTTAACCGCTGCTTTAGCTATTCTTGCAATACTTCCGAAAGCAGTAATAACAAGCTTTGCACCTTCAATTTCATATTTTTCAAAAATATTTTCATTTTCTAAGATTTTATTATATTTTTCAAAAATTTTAACAACTCTTTGTTTAAGAGTTTCCTGGTCTCTTTCAATAGAAGCTATATGTCTGGGTTCTCTGTCTTTAGCTCCTGTAAGTGCCCAAGAAGATTGGTCTATTTCTTCATAAGGATATTCTCCGATAACCGCAGGTTCCATCATTTGACCTATCATTCCATCAGCTAACAAGCATACAGGTGTTCTGTATTTTTGTGATACATAAAAACATTTATATGTTAAATCAACACACTCTTGAACACTGTTAGGTGCGTATGTAACCAGTTTGTAATCTCCGTTTCCGCCGCCTTTTGTAGCCTGAAAATAGTCACCTTGAGACGGATAAATATATCCTAAGCCCGGACCTGCTCTCATGACACTTACAAGCACGCATGGTATTTCATCGCCGGCTATAAATGATAAACCTTCCTGCATAAGAGCTACCGCACAAGAAGATGAGGATGTCATCGCTTTTACACCGGTCGAACCGGCTCCTAATAACATGTTTATAGCAGCTACTTCGCTTTCTGCCGCTACAAAAGCTCTTCCGTTTTCCGGCATTTTACTGCTTAAATATTCTCCAATTTCACTTTGAGGAGTAATCGGATATCCAAAATAACTTTGACAACCTGCTTCAATTGCAGCTTGTGCTATTGCATAATTACCTTTTAAAAGTTCTTTCTCTCTCTTCATAAATACACCTTTTCAATGGCAATATCAGGACAAACTTTTGCACACATTGCACATCCAATACATTGTGTTTCATCTTTTACTTTTACCGGATAATACCCTAATGCATTAACTGTTGAATCTGCTTCAAGAATCTTTTTAGGGCATGCATCGGTACATATATAGCAAGCTTTACATTTATCACGGTTTAAAACTATTCTTCCCATGTCAACAAATCCATATTTTCTTATCTTCTTATTATGTTACCACTATTATATTAATTTTGATACTACTTAATTGTTTAATATTAATAAATGATACGTATTGTTTAATAAATTATAATAATTTTTGTTAATTTTGCCTGTAAAAAATCTTTATGATATTATAATAACAGAGGGAGAGATTGAGTCAGTGCCAAGAAAAAAGTGTATTGAAATTGTTTTAGATGTTGAAACAACGGGCTTAGATTATACAAAAGAAAGAATGGTTGAGTTTGCGGCTATTCGTCTTGAAAACGGGAAAATGAAAGACAGATTCGAAACTTTAATTAATCCCCAGCAACATATAAGAAAATCCAGTATTGCGGTTCATGGCATTACTGAAGATATGGTAAAAGATGCTCCCAGTGAAAAAGAAGTTATGCCTTTAATTCTCGATTTTATTGAAGATTATCCTATTGTTGCGCATAATGTAATTTTTGATTATTCATTTATAAATGAGGCAAGTTTAAGACAAACTGGGAACCCTATAACAAATGCAAGAATTGATTCACAAATGATGTTCAAAGAAATATATCCCGATTTGGAATCTTGCGGATTAGAAAGTTTGATGAATAAATTTAATGTTGAATTTTCAACACGTCATCGTGCTATGGCAGATACGGAAGGACTGGCAAAGGCCTATCCGGAATTAAAAAAACTTTATGAAAAGAAATATGCTTGGCAGATTCAACAGTTAGAAAATATTGATTATCTTTTTGAGCGTTATATAAGAATACAACAAGCAGTACAGGTCATGCAGTCTGAAATGCAGGATTTGAAGTCAGTCTTCAGACTTTATTTTGAAAAGGGCGGTGAACCTATTCGTGCTGCAAGCGGGGAAGTACTTTCTTATCAATCAAAACAAGCTTATGCTTATGATTTTATGGAAATTAAAGATGTTTTGGATGAAATAGGTGCTTTGCCTAAAGCAGTTAAACTTAATAATAATTTTATAGACAGATTGATTTTATCGGCAAGTATCAGTAAAGAAGTTAAAGAAAAACTTTCAGATGCAAGACAACAACTATCGGAAACGAGAAATATTCATATTGCAAAGGCTGATAAAAGATTAGAACATGTTTAATCAAGTTTATCCGAGTAAAAAATTTTCGATATCGGATTAAATTCTTTGATATTTTTTGACATAAGTTTACATGGAAAAACGGCTTACTTATGGTAAAATTTAATAAAGTCGGAGGAAAAAACATGATTAGTAAAGAAGATGTAAGACATGTTGCAAAGCTTGCAAGATTAGAATTAACTGACGATGAAACGGAAAAATATTCAAAACAATTAGGTGAAATATTAAAATATGTTGAACAGATGAATGAAGTTGATACAACTGATATAGAACCTATGCCTCATGCTATACCTGTTTATAATGTTATGAGAGAAGATGTAGTAAAATATGAACAGACAAAAGAAGAAATGATGGCAAATGCACCGTTTGAAGAAGACGGATTTTTCAGAGTTCCGAAAATAAACTAATCTGGTGTTGAAAAGTTTTCAATAAACCGCTATAAAATTTTCACTTACAAGTTTTGTAGCCGTGAAAATACACTCGGACAATTAAGAATAAAAGAATTGAGGAATTAATGAGTACTAAATATATATTTGTAACAGGAGGAGTTGTATCTTCTTTAGGAAAAGGAATAGTTGCGGCTTCTTTAGGAAAACTGTTAAAAGCACGTGGATTTAGTGTAGTTATACAAAAATTTGATCCATACATTAATGTTGACCCGGGAACAATGAGTCCTTTTCAACATGGAGAAGTATTTGTTACCGATGACGGAGCGGAAACTGACCTTGATTTAGGACATTATGAAAGATTTACCGATACAAATCTGGGACATATAAATAATGTTACTTCAGGCAGTATATATCAAACTGTTATAAATAAAGAACGTCGTGGAGATTATTTGGGAGCTACCGTTCAAACCATTCCTCATATTACTAATGAGATAAAATCAAGAATAAAAAAGGCTACTCAACAATTTAAACCTGATTTTATTATTGCTGAAATCGGTGGTACTATTGGTGATATTGAGAGTTTGCCTTTTATTGAATCTATAAGACAATTTCGTTCTGAGATGGGATTTGGAAATACTATTTCAATTCATGTTACGTTGCTTCCTTATTTACCCACTTCAGGGGAATTGAAGACTAAACCTTCTCAACATAGTGTTACAAATTTGAGAAGTTATGGGATCCAACCTGAAATTCTTGTTTGCAGAACGACTAAACCTATTCCGAAAAAAGAGAAAGAAAAACTAGCTCTTTTCTGTTCTGTACCTAAAGATGCAATTATTGAATGCCGTGATATGAAAAGCATATATGAAGTTCCTTTGGCACTGGAAGAACAAAATCTTGCTGGAGTTGTTCTGCAACGGTTATTTATGCATGGCGAAAAACCTGATTTAGAGTCTTGGAAAAATCTTGTTTATAAAATTAAGAATCCTGAAAAAAGTTTTAAAATAGCAATTGCAGGTAAATATACCAAATTATCCGATGCTTATATTTCAGTTGTTGAATCATTGAAACATGCCGGGTATCAAAATAATGCTCAAATAGATATAAAATGGATAAATTCTGAAGATTGTATTGATTATGAAAAAGCAAAAGAAGCTTTATCGGATGCAGATGCACTTGTTGTACCGGGAGGATTTGGTATAAGAGGCATTGAAGGGAAATTGAATGTAATAAGATATGCAAGAGAGAACAACCTTCCGTTTTTAGGGCTTTGCCTTGGAATGCAATGTGCCGTTATTGAATATGCAAGAAATGTTGTCGGACTTAAAGATGCAAACTCAATGGAGTTTAATGAAAATAC
>CANQOM010000144.1 GCA_947625445.1 Candidatus Gastranaerophilales bacterium | reverse complement strand
GCCATTCGTCACTCTGAGGACGAAGTCCGAAGAGTCCATGAGGAAAATGTCCCGGACTCTTCGCTGGCGCTCAGAGTGACGGTTGAGATACGTCCCGGACTCTTCGCTGGCGCTCAGAGTGACGGTAGAGTTTTCCAAACACCCGAGAGGGTGTTTTTTTATGGGGCGGAATAGACAAGGTGCATAAGCACAATTGCCTTGTGATATCATATACTTAACTCAAGTTATACTTAATAGCCCTGTTTTCGGGAGTTCTTTAAAAAACTTATTGTATTTTATGCCAAAACACAGGGAATACGCCTAAAATATAATATTTAAAATAATGACCTTTTCGTTTTTTCTTCAATAAAGTCAATATATTAAATAATACATATCTTTTTGTATCCTTTCTTCTTTTTTGTTGTTCTGTTATGATTGGTATAAATTTAAATAAGCAATGTCGTTTTGTTATTTTATATTTTTTATACCAATGTTCACAAAGAGGAATAAATTGAGTATGATTGGCATCATAAGCATGTTTTATATTAACAAAATGTTTTTTATCTTCATCTGTTGGCATATCTATAAAACTGTTAATCCAATCCGTTAATGTTTTATAATTAGAAAAGACATCAATATCAATAAAGATGTTTTTTATTGTTTTTGCAAATTCAATAGCCCCTTCAGATACATATGAATACGCATTAATTCTTGCTCGTTCATAAGGTAATACCGGCTTAAATTGCGGTTTGTTATCAACAACATTTTGTATTGGAGGAGTCGGGGCAGTCATAAAAAATTCCATTAAATTCCATTCGTGAAATAAAATTTCTCGCTCACGTTGCAAAGTAGAGACATCATAATTTGTAATATCTGTTGATGCCCATATAATCCAATAATATCCTTTTATTTTTTTATTTAATATACCCTCAAGAAATTTTTGAGAAGATAGGAAACCGCTTATCGTATCAACAAGGGCGATTTTATTGTTTATAGATAAATCTTGATTTTTTAAATACGACATATATTTTTCTTTTTCTTGTTTTGCTAAATTCTTATATTCTTGTAAATGACTTTTTACAAAATTGATTTGTTGCTTTAAATTGGAATGATCGGGAATATGTAAATTATGGAAACATTTTGCTGTTTTAAAATAATCAATTAATGTAGATAGAGCTGCTGCTGCATCTATACCGCCATATGCCAATTGTGCATTCAAATCAAGATTACAAATTAAATTTAAAATTCTTGGTGCATATAAATAATAACTTTTTGTTTTGTTTGATGTTTTTATAATTTCATATACTTTTTGTAAAGAATATCCATCTCTGGCAACAAACAAAGCGTCATGAATATGGTCTTTTTCAAATTGTTTATCCAGCCATGATGTATATGTATAAATTGCAGGACCAGCATAATCAAAACCTATGTTTTCCCAATAATTATCACACTCCTTATTCTGCTTATATATAGATAAAGAACCAATTAAAATAGAAGCAAATAAATCATTAGAATGGTCATTCACAAATTTGGCGACACGTTTAGAACCATTCATGAATTTTGAAATTGGTTTTTCGTAATGAATCGCCCAAAGACCATGTTCTTTTGCCTTAACATAGTCCGAATCATAATTATCACCAATATGTAAAATATTGTTTGTTTCTACATCCTCTTTAATTAAATCGTACAAATCACCTTGACTTTTTGTTTTTTGAACACTTGATGATAAATATAATTTTGAATAATTTATATAGCCATTTTTTTGGAGAATAGTTTCAATAACATCTTTCGTCAAATACATATCTGATGTTATTATTATTTTCTTACCACAGGATAGTACATAGTCATAAATTTTTTTTATTTCATTATTTGTTTGCAAAACCTGTTTTTCAAAATCAATTTCTTTAGATTTTAATACTTGATACCTGTTATCAACAAATAAGTAGATATCATCAATTGTGACTTCCGGCTTTTTGGCATTTTTACGTGCAGCTATTTCTGATCGTATACGGTTTTCTGCAAAACCGGGGGCGTTGAATACCTTTTCCATATGCACAAACAAATCTGTCGGTTTTATGTAGGGACGTAATAGCAATGTGTCAAAAATATCAAAAGATACGACATCTGTTTTTTTTACTTCTTCATATATTTTACGTTGTAAACTATACATGTTTATTCCTTATTTAAATTTAAAAAATCTATAAACAGGTATAAAACCAAATAACATACCCCACAGCTGTTGGCCATACCATTTAATTTTAAATAACTTTATTTTTTTGAATAATAAAAAGTTTATTTTGTTATGTCGTATATCAATAAACAATAAAGTATTTAAGACTTTATTGTTAAGGCATTTATATATAATATTGCCCAAAATTGTTCCATATTTTGTATCATAACAGGTTAAACTTTTTGCAAATTCCTTAAATCTTTGCATATATTTATAATTACCGCCACGTTTACGATAATCTACACATTGGTCAAATAAAAAATTGTCTAATATTTGTTGATATACAACATTGTTTTTGATTTGTTTCAGTTTGTAAAAATCTTCTCGTAATTTTATACAATTATCTAAAACATCAAAAGCACATTTTTGTTTTTTTGACTGCATTATACCATTTTTGTTTTGTCTATAAAATAAAATGGCAGAAGGATCAACAACAATTTTTTTACTTAATGCACAAACCAAAAAAGTAAAAGGAAAATCTTCAACTAATTTGCCGGGGTAAAACAAAAGTTTGTTTTTTATTATTAAATCTCGTTTATAAATTTTATTCCAACACGCCCATGAACGACAAATATTTCTTTTCTCATTAGGAGATGTGTATATTGTTTTTATTTCGTCAAAAACTCTTTTATCTAATTCGTCAAACCACATATCTTTATTATTTTTATAAAATATCACATTTCCACAGCTTATATCTGCATTATTTTTTATCGCATTTTTATAAAGCAATTCATAAAAATCCGGAGCAACCCAATCATCGCTATCTAAAAAAGTTATATAATCACACGTAGCAACTTTCAAACCACTATTTCTAGCCACTGACAAGCCTGAATTTTTTTGGGTTATCACTTTAATTCGCTCATCTTGATTTGCATATTTTTTTAAAATATGCGAACAAGAATCTGTGGAACCATCGTCAACACAGATTATTTCAATATCATGCAATGTTTGGGCGCAAACACTACCTAAACACTGATTAAGATATTTTTCGACATTATATATTGGAATTATTATGGATACTTTAGGCTTTTTTGACATTTTTTTCTCTCCCCCCCCAAGATGATGTTTTTTGATAAAATTCTTCACAGTCATTAATATCATTACACGATAATTTACATGTTTGATCATATGACAAAATCCACCGTTTTTGATGAGTGAAATCAACAGACGTGGAACATCCGAAAAAAATGTGTTGAAAAACTATAGATTCATTGGCCATTTAATAAAAATAGTTTTACACTTTGATATTATAAGATAGCATATTTTAATGCTGAAAATAAACGGTGGTTTTTTTTCAGTATTTGTTTTTTATATCTGTTATTGTTAAATCCGATAAATAACAACAGAACAAAGGATTAACAATGATTTATGGATATATTAGAGTTAGCACCGAACAGCAACATTTAGAAAATCAAACGCACGAAATTATGAGCTTTGCCGAGCGTAATGGTATCAAAATCGATAAATGGGTTGAAGAGACCATATCTTCAAGAAAATCGCTGAATGAACGAAAACTTGGCAATTTACTCAAGAAACTTAAGAAAGACGATATTTTGATTGCAACAGAATTATCACGCCTTGGGCGCAACCTGCTTGAGGTTATGGGGATTCTTCAACAATGCCTTGAAAAAGATTGCCAGATATGGACATTAAAAGAAAATTACCGTCTGGGTTCGGATATACAAAGCAAAGTTTTAGCTTTCACCTTTTCTCTTGCGGCTGAATTGGAACGTCAGCTTATCTCTGACCGCACCAGAGAGTCCTTAAAACGCGTTAAAGCTGAGGGAAAGCATATCGGCCGCCCTCGCGGTAGCACTTATCGTAAATTAAAGAAAAAGCACGCAAAGATAAAAGAATTGCTTGAAAAACACGTGTCTAAAGCTGAAATCGCCCGTCTTCTCGGCTGTGACTGGAACACATTGCATAGGTATGTTAAAGAATGCTATGCTTTGTAAAATAATAATGCTTGCCACATCATTTTTTTACAAATCGTTTTTTATATTATATATGATTCAAACTATAAAGAAAGCCTGACATTATAAAAAACAAAGATAATTGGTGTTTTTTTGTGAAATCACGTCACGAAAGATACGGATTAACTTTTTTCTCCACCCCAAGGCTCACGGGGGCAACGGGGAGCCCTTTTGCAAGGCGTGCTTTGGCGCGCACGGCGTATTCTTTGAGGGCCGGCGTGTCCTCAAGCCCTGAAAGGCATTGCAGAGTATATTCATGCCCCGGATAAAACAAAACATCATCGGGCAGGGCCTTGATTTTGTTTAACGATTAAAACATCTGTTGCGGCGAGCCTTCAAAAATGCCGCCGA
>CANQOM010000143.1 GCA_947625445.1 Candidatus Gastranaerophilales bacterium | reverse complement strand
AGGTAATTTTTCCAATTGACCGGAGTTAGAAAATTCTTCAATTTCTCTTAATTTATTAACTCTGCCTCTAATTGTTTCAAAGTTTGTAAGCATACCGCCTAACCATCTTCTGTTAACGTAATATGCTCCTGCTCTTGTTGCTTCTTCCGCAACAACATCAACAGCTTGTTTTTTTGTACCTACAAAAACAACATTTTTTCCTCTTGCTGCACAGTCTCTAACTGCTGCGTATGCTTCATCAAGTTTTTCTGAAGTTTTTCTTAAGTCTAAAACGTAAATTCCGTTTCTTGCACCGTATATATACGGTTTCATTTTTGGGTTCCATCTTTGTGTTTGGTGTCCGAAATGTACACCTGCATCCAATAATTCAATCATTGATGCTACCGGCATTGTTTTTCTCCTTTTTTATTCTTAGTAAACCTGAATTGCTTTCCCATCTTGATAAAGACTAAGTAGTTACTATGTTTCGTAATCTAACCTATCGGATTCACAACTCAATAACATGTTAATACAAACAAAATAAAAGTAAAATGTCCGAGAAAACTTTTACTCACTTCTTCGTCTTATCGTAAAAATTTTCGGGTGGCGTTTTAAAAAGGGTACAAAACAATAAAGCAAAGAATGAGCTTTGTGAACTTGTAATACATTAAATTAACCGTAAAAAATTATGCTAACATCTTAACATAATTTAAAGAATTATTTTTAAGGTTTAGCTTTGAACTATAATTTAAGTCGTACATCTATGTTAATAATAGGAGAGCATAATGAAAAAATTCTTTAAAATAATTGCAATACTTTTTATATTATTAGTTTTAGGTTTATATGCCGCATTTTTATTTGTACTTCCCAAATCAGTTGATTTAAATCAATATAAACCAGAATTGCAAAAAATAGTAAAAGAACAAACTAATTTAAATATAGATTTTGACAATCCGAAAGTTTCAGTAACTCCCCTTTTAGCTGCCGGATTAAAAGCAGATAATTTAAAAGTAACATTAGATGACGGTTCTGAAGTTATTAGCGCAGATTCATTTACCGGAAGAATTTCATTGCCGTATTTATTGTTCTTGACAGTCAAAGTTTCTACAGCGGAAGTTGTTAACCCGGTTATTAATATTGATATAATCGACGGAAAAGCATTTAAAGCAGTTCAGGCTTTTGAAGAAATTCTTAATAAAAAAGAAGAAAATATAGAAGAATCAATTCAATCAGAACAAAAACCTATTATTGACCCTGCATTAATTAAAATATATGTACCAAAAGTATTAATAACAAACTATGCAATTAATGTAAATGATTTAAAGACTAATGAATACCTTAAATTAAGAGGTGATGAATTAGCTCTTGGTTATAGAAACGGTAAAAGTGCATATATAAAAACAAATGCGGAATTATTTATTAATGAAACAAAAAATATTAACGCTAATATTAACATAGATTCTTTTCTGCCTGTTCAAACAAAACTGGATGAAGAAGATGATAAAGCTCAAAGAGTTGAAATACCATTTGTTAACCCTGTAGCTATGTATAAAGCATATGATTTAAAAACAAACATAGATTCAAAAATTAAAATACGTCAAAAAAATAATAAAATATATTCTTGGGGATATTTTAACATTGATAACTTTACACTTAAACTTTCAGAATTACAACTTCCCGAAAGTAAAGTTCATATAAAAACAAGAGGAACTAAAGTTGAAATTGATTCTGATATTCATATTACTGATGAAGAAAAGTTGGCTATGGAAGGTATATTAAACTACGCTAAAAAACCTTCAATGGATTTAACAATCAAATCAAATCAAATTTATCTTAACAATGTTTTAAATCTTATAAGAGCAACACTTGATTCACTTCACATTAAAAACGAATTATCATCCTTAAAAGGTGAAGGTTATTTCTTAATTGATACTTATATAAAAACTAATTTCAAAAAACTTAAATCAGACGGGAATATAACAATTAAAGATTGTATTATTAAAAATACAAAAACAAATACAAAACTTGCCAAAATTAACTCCATAATTTCGTTAGATAATAGTATTATGAAATTTGTCGATACAACCGCAGAGATTGCAGAAACAATTTTTAAAATAGACGGTACAATTGATGAAAAATCAATAGCAGATATATCAATATCAATGAAGAATTTACCGCTAAATAAAGTATTCACAATGTTTTTACCTTCAGATATTAACAACACTTATAATGTTAACTCAGGATTCATAAACATTAATTCCGATATAAAAGGAGAATTAAAAAAAGCAATAGCAAACTTTAAATTATCAGTTAATAATGTATCTTTAACGGATAAAATTAACAACATAAATTATGTAAATAAATTACTAACTGCTGACTTTAAAAGCAATTTTAAAACAGTTACGGGCGATATAAATAATTCCGGATTCAAATTAACTTTAAACGGAGCATCATTAGGATGTGAAAATTTAAATATTAATGTAAGTGAAAAAGATATAACAATTGCTCCGTCAAATATAAAAATTAATTCTCAAAGTATTATTAATTTTGAAGGAGCAATAAAAGAATATATTAAAAAACCAGAATTTACATTTAATGCAAACGGAAATATTTTAGCTAAAGACATAAAACAATTTTTAGGTCCTGATATGTCAATCTACATTAAAGAAAAAGGAATAATTCCGTTAAATATTAATCTCGTAGGGAATAGTAAAAAACAAACACTTCAAGCAAGTGTTGAAGCTAATAAAGATAACTATATAACACCTATTGATATAACCAATGTGTTAAATCAAAATACAATACTGCAAGCAGTAATAGATTTTAAAGGAGACAGACTTAAAATAAAAGACACCGGATTCTTTATAAAAACAGTATCACAAGACCCTAAAGAACCCGAAAAAGAAATTATTAATTTAACAGAAATACTTGGTATTAACGGAACGATAACAAAATTAGACACCTCAAATCCTAATATAAATCTTATAAAAATTAAAATACCTAACGAACTCAAAGCATCACTATTTGTTTTCCCTCAATCAAGCTTAAAAGCAAAAGGTAACATTTTTGCATTTGGAGATTTAGTATCACCAAGAATTAGAGGGGAATTTAATATTTGGGATATTTCAATCCCCGAATTGTTATTAAATATTGATAAAATAACATCAAGATTTGAAGGTAAAGATTTAAGCATAGATATAAAAAATGCAATAGCTAACGGTTCTGATTATAATATATTAATAAACGCAGATTTAACCCCTTCAAAATATTTCATAATTAAATCATTAAACTTGATATCAAAACTAACCGATGTTGATAAACTAATGCAAGTTTCTGAATCTGCAATGAAGTATGTACCTCAAAATACATCAAAAGGTAATCATACAACAACTTCACAAGCTGATATACCTGTTATAGTCAGAGACGGAAGTATTGATATCAAACAAATAAAAACAGGTAATATTACATTAAATGATACAACATCAAAAATAGCTTTATTAAACAATATTTTATATGTAAACAATTTATTAACATCAGGTTTTAAAGGAAAAATCAGAGGTGATGTATCATTAAATTTAATAACAAACGAAATAAAGGCATTATTAAAAGGTACTGGAATTAATGTCGAACAAACATTCTATGAAACTGCAGGATTAAAAGATACGCTATCAGGAACTATGGACTTTGATACGGATATTTCGATAAAAGGCTCTAGTTATGAAGAACAAATAAAATCTCTTTTAGGAGTAGTAAACTTTAATATTAAAAACGGAACTTTAGGACCTTTCGGAAAGTTAGAAAATCTTATTTTGGCTGAGAACATAAGAGAATCAGAATTTTTTAAATCAACTATAGGTTCTGTTTTAAATTCTTTATTATCTTTTGATACAACTCACTTTAATACTTTAAACGGACATTTATTATTTAAAGACGGAATAGTAGATATAGACTCTATAAAATCTTCAGGCGATATTATGGGGGCAAACATATTCGGCAACTTTGATATACTTGAAAATAAAATAGATATAAAATTAAGAGGAAGACTGGGTTCGCAACTTTCTGATTCAATGGGACCATTAGCAATGTTAAACCCTATAAACCTGGTAAAAGCAACACCCGGAATGAGTTTAATTTTAGGTAAAATATTCTTCCTGTTTACAGAAGTTGTAACTGATGAAGAAATTGAACAAATACCGGCTTTAGGAAAAGAAATATCAGATAATAACTCAACAAAATTCCAAGTTATAGTAAAAGGAGATGTTGCAAAACCTTTAACATTAGTAAAATCATTCAAATGGCTTGCACTTCAATCTGATATGGATAAAGCAAAAGCATTTTTGTCATCAATACCACCCGAAACAGTACCAATAGGACTTGACGGGCAACCAATTCAAGTACAGGAACAAGCACAAGAAGCCGTTAATAAAGCAAAAGAACTTGCTGATAAAAATGCTAACGGAAAGAAAAAATCTTTTAAAGATAGGTTCAATTGGTTAAGAAATTTATTTAAACGCAATCATAAAGACGTAGAATCGATTCAAAACAATACACTTCAGGAATAAAATCAGGAAAAAGAGGTATATA
>CANQOM010000142.1 GCA_947625445.1 Candidatus Gastranaerophilales bacterium | reverse complement strand
CCTATAAATTCAACCGTTGAAAAATCTTCGGCAGGTGCAATTAATCATATAGATATAATAATGGTTAATAGTCTTTCGTCTACGGTTGAGAAATTAAAGAATCAGAACTTTTGGATAATTGCAACCGATATTGGTGCTAAAGATAATTATTATGATATAGATTATTGCAATATGAATTATGCAATAGTTATGGGCTCTGAGAAAGAAGGGATTTCAAATACTATATTAAAACTGGCCGATTTTAGGATAAAAATACCTATGTTAAGAGATTTTGATTCTTTAAATGTAGCAAATGCCGCAAGTATAATTATGTATGAGAGCGTAAAACAGACCTTACAAAAAACAGAGCATGGTGTATAATAGTTATTAATATTTTTGTGGAGGCAAAATGTCAGAAAATCCTGAAGAATATTCCATTTCAGAAGAAATACAAGAACCTGAAGAATTTGATTTGGAGTTAGATGATGAAGATATAGCTTCGGCTATAGAAGAGCCAAAATTACCTGAAACACAAAACAGTGCTGCTGCTGATGATTCAGTTAAAATATATTTGCAACAGATAGGAAAAATAAAATTGCTTTCTGCTGAAGAAGAACTGGAAGTTGCAAAAAGAATAAAAGAACAAAATTCTGAAAAAGATAAAAAAATTCTTGTTAATGCAAATTTAAGATTGGTAGTAAGTATAGCAAAAAAATATATAGGAAGAGGTTTATCTTTTCTTGATTTGATTCAGGAAGGCAATATGGGATTAATGCGTGCTGCCGAAAAATTTGATTATTCAAAAGGATATAAATTTTCAACATATGCAACATGGTGGATACAACAAGCGATAACAAGGGCAATTGCAGATAAATCAAGATTAATAAGACTTCCTGTCCATATGATAGAAACATTGAGCAGAATTAAAAAAATTTCAACGGATTTAACAATAGAAAACGGAGCAGCTCCTACAAAAGAAGAAATAGCTTATAAAATTGGCATGCCGGTACAAAAATTGTCAGCTTTGATTGAATCTGCTCAATGTACTATAAGTATGGAGTCTCCAGCTAATCAAAAAGATGAAAATACTAAATTATCTGATTTTATAGTTGATGAGTCAACACTATCTCCTGACAGTAAGGTTACTCAAGATAATTTATTTTGTGATATAAAAAAAATGTTAAATCATTTAAGTGAAAAAGAACGAAACGTATTAATAATGCGATATGGATTGGATGATAACGGAGAAAAGAAAACTCTTGAAGAAATCGGAAATTATTATGGTGTGTCAAGAGAAAGAATAAGACAAATTGAAAATAGAGCTATGAGTAAATTAAAGAAACTTTGTCGAAACAATAATGTTAATAAAAATCTTAAAAATTATATTTAATTAAGTCGTCCGAGTAAATTTTTATTATAAGCCGAAGGTTATACAAAGCGAAGTAAAGCAATGATGTGAAGATAAAAGAGCTTGTATTCGTTAGGTGAATAAAAAAATTACTCGGACAATATTTAAAAATCTATGATATAATTCTTCTATAAGAAACGGAGAACTATAAATTGACAGAAATTTCATCAGATAAATTTGCAAGTGTAATAGCAAGAATTTTGGATGATAAAAAAGCAAAAGAGATAAAAATATTAAATATATCAAATGTATCGGTGTTAGCAGATTATTTTGTAATTTGTTCATCGGATACAGGTACACAAGTAAAGGCATTAACAGGCTCGGTAAGAGAAAAAGTAAAAGAACTTTTCTCCCGTATACCTATCGGCGAAGAAAATGACAATAAAAACAGGTGGAATCTTTTAGATTACGGGGATGTGATTGTTCATGTTCTTCATAAAGAAGACAGAGAAACATATGCACTTGAACGGTTTTGGAATCATGCCTATTGTGTAAGTGAAGATGAGTGGAAAGAAAAATCTAAAGAATATTCAATATATAATTAGAAATATAGGGGTAAAAAAAATGAAAAAATTATTAACTTTATTTAGTTCAATATGTATTTTATCAATGGTATCAGCTGCTTATGCAGATATATTTGATAATTTACAGAATCTTTCACCGGAACAAAAATCTCAATTAACAAGAATTTATCAAAAATACAAGTTCGAAAATAATAATTATGAAACTAAAATTATGGAATATACAGATAAATTAAGTAAAGTAAAAGAAGATACCGAAAAAACTCCGGAACAATTATCTGTATTAACAGGTGCATATGAAAGAAATCTTGCAACATTAAAGGCACAACAAAAAAAGCTTGAAGAAGAAACAGAATCATTATATCAAACTGTTATGACTCAAGAACAATATAAACAGTATAAAGAACAACAAGTTAATGTTCAGGATGCATTTAATAAATTTCTTCAAAAATAAAAGGAGTTAAATATGATTAAAAAATTATTAAGTATATGTTTAATAACAATGTCTTTATTCATTAGTAATATAGCGTTTGCGGCAATTTCGTCAATAAATGACATAGATGCCAAAATAATGGCACTGAATAAGGTAGTAAATGTTGATTTTGGTACAATGTATAGTAAAAGTCAATTAATAGGGAATACTACCGAAAACTTTGCAAGATATTCAGAAGCATATAGACGCAGTGCTCAAATGGCAGTCGTAAAATTACAAAATATTAAAGAAGAATTAAAAACTTTAAATCCTGATACTGATAAATCAAAGATTGCCGGTTTATATATGGATGCTACAAATACTATATATGACTTTGATTTTAAAACAAATACATTTATTAAGGATTTAGAGTATATTTTGCCTTCTTTAACTTATCAAAAATTCGCAAAAAATTATAATAATTTTTATAATACATTAAATCTTTTAAAATAAATGAACTTTTTATTTGCCTTATTCGTTATAAAAAATGAAAGAGGTAAAGATTATGCAAAATGATAAAAGAAAATGTAATAATTATGAAGCCTGCTTTATCTTTCAAGATGAAGAGGCTTTTAATTATCATATTGCCAATTGCGAAGATTGCAGAAAAGAACATGAAAAATATTTAAAAATTTCTGCGCTTTTAAAAGAAGCGGCTCCTGTATATTTGAATAAATTAAAAAAGAAAAAAAGTAATAATTATAAAAAATTAGCTTGTTGCTTTATTGCTTTCTTAGCTTTGGTGTCATTTTCCGGAATGAAAATATATGAAGAAAATAATTTTAAAGTAAATTCTTTGTATGATTCATATATAAGTACAATGGGTTTGCCTACTGATGATTACGGCTTCCTCGAAATATAAAAGGTAATATTTTGAAATATATAATAGAACAATATAAAAATAACATACGAAAAATAATATCTAACATGACAGGTTCTTTAAATGAGGATATAGAACAAGAAGTATATATAAGAACTTGGAAAAATTTAGATAAATATAAAGAAAAAGGTAAATTTAAGAGCTGGATAAGTACAATTACGGCTAATTTGTGTCGTGATTATTTAAAATCTCCGGTAGTTAAATATTCAACAAAAATAATTAATGAAGACGAAGAATTAAATCAAATAAAAGATGAAAAACAATGTATAGAAAATGAATTTTTAAAAAAACAAAGACAACAAATGGTAATAAAAGCTTTAGATTCTCTAAAACCAAAATTAAGAGAAGTAGCAATTATGTACGAAATGGAAAATATGAGTTACGAAGAAATTGCTTCAAAGCTAAAATGTCCTATAGGAACGGTAAGATCAAGACTGTTTAACGCAAGAAAAGAATTAAGTATTAAACTAAAAGATTTAATTTGAAAGGAGAAAATATGAACAAAAAATTATTTATTTCAATGTTAACACTTAGTATAGTTATAACAGGAGTAACAATGAATAGTGCAAAAGCTGAAGATAATTCAGGTATACAACATCCAAGAGCATATGAAAAATTAAATATAAAGCCTCCTTATGAAGCACCTGAAACAAAAAAGGAAATTCCTGCTTTGAAATATTTTGGCCCCGGACCGCAAATTGATAAAAATCATCCAATGGAAATGCGTTTTCCTAAATATCGTTCACAAGAAGCTATGAAGGCAAAAAAAGCTGAATTTGAAAAACGTCTTAATTTGACTGATAAACAAAAGAAAAAAATAGAAGAAAACAGAAAAAAAGATCACGAAAAAATGAAACCTGTTTTTGAAAACATGAAATTAAAACACGAAGAATTGAAAAAAATAAAAGCAGATACAACTTTATCTGAAGAAGAAAAATTAAAGAAAACCAATGAAATTAAAAAAGAATTGAAAGAACTGAAAATTAAAGCGGATGGATACAGAAAAGAAAATATGAAAAATTTTGAATCTGTATTAACAAATGAGCAAAAAAAAGAGTTTGCCAAAATAAAAGAAGAACAAAGAAAACATATGATGGAGCGCAGAAAAGAATTTCAACATCATAAAAGATTTGAAAATGCTCCAAAAAAAGAAATAGGTAGACCTGTTCAACCCAACGCAGAACCGATTGAAAAATAAGTTGTCTGATTGAATTAAACTTCAAAAGCCCCTTATTAGGGGCTTTTTTGTATATATTTACATAAAAAAAAGGGGACTTTTGGTCCCAATAATTCGGAATGTAAAAAATTTTTATA